>NZ_JBFAKG010000013.1:145551-148267 GCF_040655595.1 Saccharopolyspora sp. NPDC050389 | reverse complement strand
GCGACCTCGACCTGGCGACGGGCCTGCTGGTGCTGGTCCTCGCGCCGGAGTGCTACCTGCCGCTGCGCGCGGCCGGCGCAGCGCACCACGCCAGCGAGGACGGCGTCGAAGCCGTCCGCCGAGTCGACGAGATCGTCAGCGGCGGCAGTGCCGATGACGCGACCGCCACCTCCGCGCCGCTAGGGTTCGCTCTTGAGCGGCCGGGTTCGAGCGAACAGCGGCCTGTTCGCGCCGGTGGCCCGGTGACGGTGCGGGTGGCCGGGTTGCGGGTGCGGCGGCGGGACGGGTTCGCGCCGGATGGCCTGAGCTTCGTGGCGCGGCCCGGCGAGATCGTGCGGCTGGAGGGCTTCGACGGGATCGGGCCGAGCGGCAGCGGCAAGTCGACGACGATGTCGGTGCTGCTCGGCTTCGCCGCCCCGGAAAGCGGCACGATCACCTGCGACGGCGTGGACATCGCCGAGCTCGACCCGGCCGAGTGGCGGCGCCGCATCGCCTGGGTGCCGCAGCGCCCGACCTTTACCGGCGGCACGGTCGTCGACGAACTCGCCGTCGCCACCGCCGACCAACCCGACCTGGCGGTGCACACCGCCGACCAACCCGACCTGGCGGTGCACACCGGCGAAGCGCTCTCCGCAGCGGCCGCCGCCCACCTCCGCGACCGCCGCATCGATGAACTGTCCACAGGGGAGCGTCAACGGGTGGCGGTGGCCCGCGCCCTGCTGAGGCTGCGCGGCGACGCGAAGATCCTGCTGCTCGACGAGCCGACCGCACACCTGGACACCGCGACGGCCCACCAGGTCAACGAGGCCATCCGCCGCGCCGCCGAAGCGGGCACGACGGTCGTGCTCGCCAGCCACCGCCCGGAGGCGGCCGCGGCCGAACCGGAAGCTGCCACCGCGGCCACCGCAACCGCGCCGCCCGACCTGCCGGCGGCGACCGGTCGCATCCGCGACCTGATCACGCCGCGAACGCTCCTCGGCGTCGGCCTCGGCGCGCTCTCGCTGCTCTCCGGCCTCGCGCTGACCGCGACGTCGGCCTGGCTGATCGCCCGCGCTTCGCAGCAGCCGCCGATCCTCACGCTCTCCGTCGCGGTCGTGGGCGTGCGCACCTTCGCGCTGTCGCGCGCGGTGCTCCGCTACGCGGAGCGGCTCGTCACGCATGACGCCGCCTTCCGGCTCTCCGGCCGTCTCCGGCGGCAGCTGTGGGATGCCCTCGTGCGACTCGGGCCGGTGCGCACCGCCGGGCTCCGCCGCGGCGAGGGCGTCGCGCGTCTCGTCGACGATGTCGACTCCGTCCGCGACCTGGAGCCGCGCGTGATCCTCCCGCCGCTGGTCGCGGCGGTCGTCGTGGTTGCTGCGGTGGTGCTCCAAACGCTGGTGCTCCCGGAAGCGGGTGCGGTGCTCGCAGCTGCGCTGCTCGTTGCTTTCGTCGCCAGCCCGCTCGCGGCGCTCGCTGCGGAGCGCCGCGCGACCGCTGCCGTGGCGGAAGGGCGGCGCCGCGTTGCGGCTCGCGTCCTCGCGCTGCTCGACGGTTCTGCGGAGCTGCTTGCCTTCGGCGCGCACAAGGAGCGCCGCGCCGAGCTGGCCGCCGCCGACGAGCGGCTGGCCGCCCGCGCCCGCCGCGCCGCCTTCGGCGCGGGCGCCGCAACGGCCGTGAACACGCTCCTCGTCGGGATCGCGGTGCTCGGCGGAGCCTGGTTCGGGGCGGCGGCGGTGGCCGAAGGCCGGTTGGCGCCGGAGCTGGCGCCGCTGCTCGGCCTGGTGCCGCTCGCAGCGGCGGAAGCCGTCGCGTTGCTGCCGCCCGCTGCGCAGCAGTGGAAGTCGCTGCGCGCAGCGCAAGCGCGTCTAGCGCCGCTGCTGGCGGTCGGCTCGGGCGGTAGCGCGGGAACCCCGGCAAGCGGCGCCGAATCCGTTGGTGTGAGCGGGATTCCCGCCGCTGATGCGCGTTCCGGCGGCGTCGAGCTGGTCGGCGTCGATGTCCGATGGCCGGGTTCGGACGGAATGGCCTTGCGGGGCGCGGATTTGCGCGCGCCTGCCGGGGCGCACGTCGCGGTGGTCGGGCCTTCCGGCGGCGGGAAGTCGACGCTCTTGGCTCTGCTGCTGGGATTCCTGGATGCGGAGCGGGGCGACGTGCAAGCGCCGCGGAAGGTCGCGTGGTGCCCGCAGGAGCCTCAGCTGGTGTCGACGACGATCCGGGAGAACCTGCGGCTCGCCGCGCCGAAGGCGGACGACCGCGAGCTCGGCGAGGCGCTCCGGGTGGCGGGGCTGCCGGGCTGGGACGAGCGGCTGGACGCCGTGGTCGGCAGCGGCGGCACGGCGATGTCCGGCGGCGAGGCGCAGCGCCTCGCGCTGGCGCGAGCGCTGCTGGCCGCGGACGCGGAGCTGGTGCTGCTCGACGAGCCGACCGCGCACCTGGACGTGCCGACCGCGGAGGAGCTGCTCGCCCGCCTGCGCCACGCGCTGCACGACCGCACCGTCATCCACGTGACGCACCGCTGGTCGGAGACCGAACACGCGGACATCGTCCTGCGCGTCGAGGCGGGCGAGATCGCGGTCGTTCGCGAGGCCGAGCGCGAAGGCGCCCTCCCGTGACCGCACGAGCTTCGCGGGTCAATGTTTCCGCTGGTCACGGGGCCGTGAGTACTTTGGGTCGCGATAGCAGCCCAACTGATAAACGGTATCATCCGGGAACATCATCGTGGACCGGTACCGATTTG
>NZ_JBFAKG010000013.1:116076-145541 GCF_040655595.1 Saccharopolyspora sp. NPDC050389 | reverse complement strand
GAGTCCCGGCGCGGATTCCGCGCGGCTGGGCGATTTGCTGGGCACCGACGGAGTTGCGGCACAGCGCGGCGGCGAGGGGTCGCGATAGCAGCCCAAAGTACTCACGGCCCCGGGCCTGCGGGAACGCCGCGCCGGCCGGGCCTGGGCGGCGGATGGGCTGTGACCTGCGTCGTCCGGACCCGACTTCGCGCTCGCGGGAGCTATAGCCTCGTGCATGACATGGATTCCACCCTCGCCAGGCGCATGCTGGCGGCGTCCACCGAGATCACCCGGCTGGCGCTGTCCGCCGAAGATCCGGAGGCCGTCCTCCCGCTGGTCGTCCGCCGCGCCGCCGAACTCGCGGAGGCCGACCTCGGCGTCGTCACCGTGCGAGCCGACGACGGCCGCCTGACCGTCGAGGCCGCCTACGGCGCGCCCACCGCGACCGGCCCGCTCGCCGACCCGGTCGGCACCGTCCTGTCGTCGCGTTCGGCAGCGGCGCGGGTCGCCCGCAGCGGCGTTCCGGTCGTCGTCGACGACCTGATCGACGATCCGCTCACCGCCCCTTACGTCCCTGCCGCGCTGCGGGTTTACGGCCCGTTCGCGGTCGCGCCGTTCGGCACCCGCGAGCGGCGGCTCGGCGCGCTCGCCGTCTACCGGCGGCGCGGGGCCAGCACCTTCACCCGGGTCGCGGTGGACGTGCTGACCTCGTTCGCGGCGCAGGCCGGGCTCGCGCTGGTGCTCGCGGAGGGCTCCACGGCGCGCCAGCGCATCGCCGTCTACCAGGAGCGGGAGCGCATCGCGCGCGACCTGCACGACGTGATCGTGCAGCGGCTCTACGCCACCGGAGTGCAGCTGGAGGTCCTGGAGCGGCGGCTGTCCGGCCGCCTCGACACCCCCGACGCCGCCCGGCTGGCCGAGACGATGGAGCAGATCGACCAGGCGATCGCCGAGGTCCGCGCCACTGCCCGCACGCTGCGCTCGGCGGACCCGGAAGACACGGCTCACGCGCCCGCGCTCGACGACTCGATGCGCTCCGAGGTGCAGATCGCCGGTGAGCTGCTGGGGCGGCCGCCGCGGTTGGAGATCGACGGCGACTTCAGCGACGTGCCGGTGCCGGTGGCCGACCACGCCCGGGCCGCGCTTCGCGAAGCGCTGTCCAACGTGGTCCGGCACGCCGGCGCGCAGACCGTGCTGGTGCGGGTGCGGCGCTCGGATTCGGGGCTGTTGCTGCAGGTGGTGGATGACGGCTGCGGAATTCCCCGCGACGTGAGCAAGCGCGGCCTGCGCAACCTCGAAGAGCGCGCGGTCGCGGCGGGCGGCCGCTGCGTGATCACGTCTTCCCCGGACAGCGGCACCACGGTCACCTGGGAAGTACCGCTGACGGCAGCCACCTGAGACGGCGTCTCCAGGCGAAGCGCTCGAAGCCGCCTGCGGTCAGCTCTGGCTCTGGCGGCGGGCGACCCACGCCGCAGCCTGGGTGCGGCGCTCCATGCCGAGCTTCGCCAGCACCGAGGTCACGTAGTTCTTCACCGTCTTCTCCGCCAGGAACAGCCGCTCGGCGATCTGCCGATTCGTCAGCCCCTCGCCGATCAGCTCCAGCACCTTGCGCTCCCGCTCGGTCAGCGCCGCGAGCTCGTCCGGTTCGGGGCTGGTGGACTGCGCAGCCGCGCCAGCACCCGGCCGGTGGTGATCGGATCCAGCAGCGATCGCCCGGCCGCGACCTCGCGCACCGCGTTGACCAGGTCCTGCCCGCGCACCTGCTTCAACAGATAGCCGGACGCACCGGCGTTGATCGCGCCGACCAGCGCCTGCTCGTCGTCGAAGGCGGTGAGCACGAGGCAGTACGGCGGCTCGGGCAGGGCGCGCAGCTTGCGGCACAGCTCCAGGCCGTCGCCGTCGGGCAGCCGCATGTCGATGACCGCGACGTCCGGCTCGGTCGCCTGCGCGCGCACCAGGGCTTCGCCGACGCCGCCGGCCTCCGCCACGATCTCCACGTCGTCCTCGGTGTCCAGCAGGTCGCGGAGCCCGCGCCGGACCACCTCATGATCATCGACTAGCAGGACCCTCACTGGCACAAGCCCCACGCTACGTACGTACTCGGCGGGCGACGAGCTGAGGGTTGCCTGACAACCGGGAAAACGCGGCTACTTCTTGACCTTCGCCGCGCCCTTGACCACGCCGACCGTCTGGTGGGTGTGCGCGGCGACCTTGCGCGCGCGGCGCTTCGCCCGGTAGCCGACGGACGGCTTGCCGCCGGTGTCGACCGCGGTGATCAGCAGCCCGCCGAGCAGCCCGACGTTCTTGAGGAAGTGAATCTGCTGGTTGGCGCGTTCCTGCGGGTCGTCGATCTCCCAGAATGCGTGCGCGGCCAGCGTGGTGGGCACGACGCTCCCGGCGAGCAGCAGCGCGGCCAGCCGCGGGAACCTGCCGATCGCCAGCAGGGTTCCGGCGCCGATCTTCACCGCGCCGTCGATGCGCACCAGCGTTTCCGGATCGGTCGGGAACCGCTCGGGAAGCGAGTCCTTGAGCGGTGCCGTCGTCTTCTCCAGCAGCGGTGCGGCGGCCTTTGCGTGGCTCGGCGCATCACGCAACGCCCCGATCCCGCCGTAGATGAAGATCGCGGCGAGCATCGGCCGGGCCAAACGGCGAATGAGCATCTGAGGACCTCCTGGGTGGTCGGCCGGTGCGCTCGACGGTACTCACTCGGATCCGGCTCCGCCTGATCATCCGCACCGCCGGGCGAACCGCGCGGGGCGGCTCCTCAGAGCTGGTCGACGCGGGCGAACACCTCGTCCCACGCCGCGGCGACCTGCCGCGCGCACAGCTCCGGCGACACCCCGCCGACGCCGGTGCCCAGGCCGGGCATCGCGACGGACCGGGCCACGTGCCGGACCGGCGTGCCGTTCTCCAGGACCGCGCTCGCCCAGAGCCGCAGCACGGCCCGCGCCGCGAGGTAGGGGTGCACCGTGTCGGCGGGCAGCCGCTCGCCGGGTTCCCGCATGGTGGGAGCGCTGATCAGCCAGATCGGGTTCGGGGCGCCGGTGGGCACCAGCAACGCCTCGCCGACCGGCAGCTCGCCGCCGTGGTAGGCGAGCACCGCGCTGCGGACCTGCTCCTCCACCTCGGGGAAGGTGCGGGCGTACACGGCGTCGATGCCGCCGCGCATCCAGCCATAGGAGTTCGCCGGGCTCACCACCGCGTCGACCTGCAGGTCGAGCACCGAGCCCTGGTGAACGGTGAGGCCGGCTCGGCTGTCGGCGATGTCGTGCCAGGCGGCGGCCAGCGGCTCGTCCAGCGCGCAGAGGACGAGCTGCAGCTCCGGCTTCGCTCCATCCGCTGAGCGCCCCGAATCTGCGGTCACGCCTCACAGCATCGCAGGAATGCGCGGCGCGGTGGCATCGGGTAGGTCACACCTCGGCCGATTCGCCGGTGTGCCCGACCCGCCGGATGACGTGGGCGGCGCGGAACTCGGAAAACCGACCCAACCCGACCGCGCATCCGGACGAGCGCCGGTCCGGCTTCCGGGGGCCGCGGTTGCGCCACTGGCACCTGCCCGCATGCCGGGCGCGTCTCCTCTTAGGCTGGGCGGGTGCCACAAATCGCGTATCTCGGCCCGCCGGGCACCTTCACCGAACAGGCCACCCGGCAGCTGACCGGTGGTTTCGACGCCGAACTCGTGCCCTTCGAGACCGTGCCGCTGGCCCTGGCCGCCGTGCGCAACGGTGACGTGCTGGCCGCCGGGGTGCCGGTGGAGAACTCCGTCGAAGGCTCGGTGCCGGCCACGCTGGACGCGCTGACCACCGACGATCCGCTGGTCGCTGTGCAGGAGGCCGTGCTGCCGGTGCAGTTCGACCTGCTGGCCCGGCCCGGCATCGCGATGTCCGAGATCGGCACCGTCGCGAGCCACCCGCACGCGCTCGCCCAGGTCCGCAGCTGGCTGGCCGAGAACCTGCCGGGCGCCAGCGTCCACGCCGCCAGCTCCACCGCAGCCGGGGCGGCCGCGGTGGCGGCCGGCGAGTTCGACGCGGCGATCTCCGCGCCGGTGGCCATCGAGCACTACCCGTCGCTGGTGCGGCTCGCCGGCGGCGTCGCCGACGTGCGCGACGCGGTGACCCGCTTCCTGCTGGTCCGCCGGCCCGGCGCGCTGCCGGAGCCCACCGGCGCGGACCGGACGTCGGTTTGCGCGGTGATCAGCGACGAGGTCGGCACGCTGGCCGAGATGCTGGCCGAGCTGTCGCTGCGCGGCATCAACCTCAGCCGCATCGAGTCCCGGCCGCTGCGCGAGCGGTTCGGCGAGTACCGGTTCTTCCTCGACTTCGACGGGCACGTCGCGGACGCCCGGATCGGCGACGCGCTGACCGCGCTGCACCGCCGCTGCAGCACCGTCTGGTTCCTCGGTTCCTACCCGAAGGCGGACCGCTCGCCGGCCGGCGTTCGCCCGTCGGCGTCGGAGCAGGCGTTCCAGGTTTCCGCGAAGTGGCTCGACGACATCCGGGCGGGGCGGTTGGCATGACCGAGTCAATGCTGGCAGCGCCGACCGGATTGCGCCTGATCCTGGCCCGCCACGGGCAAACACCGGCCAACGTGTCGCACTTGCTCGACACGCTGCCGCCGGGCCCCGGCCTGACCGAGCTGGGCCAGCAGCAGGCGGCCCGGCTGGCCGAGCGGCTGGCCGACGAGAAGATCATCTCGGTGCACGCGAGCCGCGCGGTGCGCGCGCAGCAGACGGCGCAGCCGCTGGCGCAGCGGCACCGGCTGCCGATCGAGGTCGTCGACGGAACGCACGAGGTCTACGTCGGCGATCTGGAGGGCCGCGGCGACCACGAGGCGCTGCAAATCTTCGACGACGTCTACGCGAACTGGCACGCCGGGCGGCTCGACGTGCCGATGCCCGGCGGGGAAACCGGCCGCGAGGCGCTGACCCGGTTCGTCGGCGGGGCGCGCAGCGCCATCGACGGCGCCGGCGACGGTGCGGTGGCGCTGGTCAGCCACGGCGCGATGCTGCGGCTCGTGGCGGGCGCGCTGGCGTCGAACATCGAGGGCGCCCGGGGCAACGAGGCGTACCTGCCGAACACGGGCGTGATCGTCCTCGAAGCCGACCCGGACGCCCGAACGGGCTGGCGCTGCCTCTCCTGGGACGGCCTCGACACGCCCTGATCCGAAGCGTTTCCGCTGCTCAGGTGCCGTGCGTGTTTCGTGTCGCGATAGCAGCACAAAACACGCACGGGTGCCTACCAGGCGGAACGGTCAGCCCCAGCCGAGGGTGTGGAGCTTGTCGTCGTCGATGCCGAAGTGGTGCGCAATCTCGTGAACTACCGTCACGGCCACCTCGTCGACCACTTCTTCCTCGTCCGCGCACATGTCCAGCAGCGGTTCGCGGTAGATCGTGATCCGGTCCGGCAGCACGCCGCTGTAGGTGCTGTCCCGCTCGGTCAACGCGATGCCCTCGTACAGCCCCAGCAGCGACGGATCCTCGGGGTTGGCGTCCTCCACCAGCACCACGACGTTGTTCATCGCCGCTGCGAACTCCGCGGGCAGCAGGTCGAGGGCGTCGGCCACGAGCTCCTCGAACCGGACTCGGGTCATCTCCACCGGCATGACCCCGTTCTACCGCACCGCGGCGTCAGCGGGGTTCGGTCGCGGGCACGCCCGGCTCGATCGGCGCGGTGTCCTTCGGCGCCGGTTCCTTGCCGACCTGCACCTGCCCCTTGACGCTGCCGGTCACCGGCGCGAGCCCGCTGCCGTCCGGCAGCTGCGCGCTGACCTTGCAGTTGACCTGCCGCGATCCGGCGTCCCAGCTCTCCAGCGCCAGCGTGTCCCAGTAGACGACCAGGCCCTTGTCCTTGGCGACCGTCGGGCCGCCCGCGTACTGCCCGGTCAGCTCCTCGCACCTGGTCGCCAGGAAGTCGTCCTGGGGCTTCTCCTCCGGGTAGCCGCCGGGGAACTGCTCGCCGAGGTTGACCAGGCCGGTGATCTCCACCGCGTGCGGCCGGGCGCAGTCCACCGGGTCCCACACGGCCGTGCCGTTGATGCCCAGGCAGCGGTCGACCGGGTAGACGTTGGACTGGTCCGTGTTGGCCGCGCTGCCGGTGATCGGGTAGAGCTTGCCGGACGGCCCGGGCTGCTGGATGCCGCAGTGCAGCGTCCGGTCGGCGTCGCCCCAGCCCTCCTCGCTCGGCGTGAACGCGCCCACGCTGAACCGGCCGTGCGGATCGAACCGGTTCGACAGGAACTGCTTCGACACCTCGGTGCAGTGCTGCTGCTTGAGCTGCTGCCACTGCTCGGTGTTCGGGAACGGGGCGGTGGGGCCGAACTCGGTGCCCAGCTCCGCGCTGCCGGTGACCTGGAAGAGGTGGGGTTCGTTACAGGTGACCTTGCGGATGTCGGCGGCGTCGGGCTCGGTCCAGTTCAAGCACTCGCCCGCGGCGGCCTCGAACACCACCTCCGGCGCCGGCGCCGAGCCGATCCTGCCGGACCCGCCGACGCCGGGTTCGCCGCCGGTCGGCCAGTTCAGCGCCGCGCTGACCACCAGGATCAGCAGGGCGCCGATGGCAGCCGAGATCATCACGAGCCGGGTGTTGGGCTTGTTCCGGCCGGGTCTGGGAGGGGAATCGGGCGCTGCCATCGATCACATGATGCCTCGCCGCGTGCTGGAATGCGCGACACCATCTCAGATGTTCGGAACCGATTCGTTGCCGGCCGCGTCGCCACGATAGGTAATGTTGCGTTCGGGAGTGGGGCTATGACGGAAGATGGCAAGCCAGTGGCAGACGACGACCGGCCGCAGTGGGGCGGGGGGAACCCGCCGGGCACGCCGGAACAACCGACGGAGCCGGTGCCGCCCGAGGCGGCGGGGCGCGGTCGGATCCGGCACCAGGACGAGAGCACGACTCCGCGCGAGCCGACGCTGGCCGAGCAGCGCGCCCGCATCGCCGCGGAGAAGCGCCGCGAGGAGCAGCACTGGGCCGAGCTCGCGGCGGCGGAGGCGAAGACGAAGAAGCGGCGCCGCATCATGATCGGCGGCGGCGCGACGGTCGGCGTCGTGGCCTTGGTGGCCGCGATGTACACGGCGTCCGAGATCAGCAACGAGGCCAACGCCTCCCAGGAGTACTGCGCCACGGACCAGTCCGGCCAGCCCGGCACCCGTGATCAGGACCAGTTCTGCGACGAGAACTACGTGAACACCCACCAGGGCTACCACAACGGCGGGATGTTCTTCATGCCGATCTTCCTGCCCGGTGGCGGGATCGGAGGCTACAACTCCTACCGCTACGCCTACACGCCGGCCGGTGTGTCGGCGCCGCCGGTCGGCTCGCCTGCGTCCGGATCGTCCTTCACCAAGCCGTCCGGCTCGACGATCAAGGACTCCAGCGGCAAGACCATCCAGCGCGGTGGGTTCGGCATCAACAACAAGAGCGGCAGTAGCGGGAGCTGACGAGTGCGGCGCAGGACCACGGCACGACGACCGGACTGGCAGGCCAAGGTCGAGGAGCTCGGGCTCGTCTTCGGCACGCCCGCGCGCGCGGCTGACGGCACGGCGCGGCCCTACTGGGACGAGAGCGCGCACTACGAGTTCAGCCTCGACGAGGTGCTGTCGCTGGAGGCGGACGTCGAGCTGCTGCACTCGATGTGCCTGGACGCCGTAGACCACGTCATCCTCACCGAGCGCTACAAGGACTTCGGCATCCCGGAGTGGGTCTGGCCGCACATCGCCGACTCCTGGAAGCGGCACGATCCGCACCTGTACGGCCGATTCGATCTGCGCTACGACGGCACCGGCCCGGCGAAGCTGCTGGAGTACAACGCCGACACCCCGACGTCGCTGCTGGAGGCGGCGGTCGTGCAGTGGCACTGGCTGACCGAGTGCCACGAGGGCGACGACCAGTGGAACTCCATCCACGAGAAGCTCGTCGAGCGCTGGGGCGAGATCACCGAGCAGCTGGCCACCAACGAGGTGCACTTCACCTGGTCGTCCGCCGATGTCAGCGGCGAGGACAACATCACCGCGGCCTACCTGCAGGAGACCGCCGCGGAGGCCGGGCTGGACACCGTGGGCCTGCCCATCGAGGAGATCGGCTGGGACAGCCTGCTGGAGCGCTTCGTCGATCTGGAAGAAGCGCCGATGAACTCCGTCGTCAAGATCTACCCCTGGGAGTGGATGGTCGACGAGGACTTCGGCAAGCACGCCGTCAAGACGCTGCCGGCCACGCAGTGGGTCGAACCGCTGTGGAAGATGCTGCTGTCCAACAAGGCGCTGCTGGCGATCCTGTGGGAGATGCACCCGGGGCACCCGAACCTGCTGCCCACGTTCCTGGACCAGCCCGGGCTGCTGACGGAGTACGTGCGCAAGCCCCGCCTGGGCCGCGAGGGCAACAACATCCAGGTCGTCGCGCCGGGCTGGGAGACCGAGACGGGCGGCGTGTACGGCGAGGAGGGTTACGTCTACCAGGCGTTCGACCCGCTGCCGGAGTTCGACGGGATGCGCCCGGCCCTCGGTGCCTGGATCGTCGGGGACTCCTCGGCGGGCCTGGGCATCCGAGAGACGGCGGGCCTGATCACCGACGACGGGGCGGCCTTCGTCCCGCACCGGATCCCCGGCACCGCCTGACCTCACCCAGAGGATGCGCAATTTCTCGTGAAATTGCGCTGCCCCAGGGTGACGGCTGGCGTCACCCTCCGCAGTTGCCTCGTGCCTTGCCCTGGGGAGATGCCAATTTCGCGAGAATTTGACCGTCACCCGGGTGAATGCCAATTTCTCGTGAAATTGCGTCCGAACCCACCCCGCGCGCTTGGGGAGGTTCGGTGTGCGGCTACGCTGACCAGCTGTGATCGACCTGAAGACGCTACGCGATGATCCGGAAGCGGTGCGCGCTTCGCAGCGCGCGCGAGGAGAAGACGCGTCCCTGGTGGACGCGCTGCTGTCCGCCGCCGAGCGTCGCAGGTCCGCGGTGTCCCGGGCGGACAACCTGCGCGCGGAGCAGAAGCAGCTGGGCAAGCAGGTCGGCAAGGCCAAGGGCGAGGAGCGCGACGCCCTGCTGGCCCGGGCCAAGGAGCTCGCCGCCCAGGTCAAGGAGGCCGAGGCGGAGCAGTCGGCCTCCGACGAGGAGCTGCTGCGGGCGCAGAAGGCCGTCTCCAACATCGTCGAGCCCGACGTGCCGCCGGGCGGCGAGGACGACTACGCCGTGCTCAAGCACGTCGGCGTGCCGCGGGAATTCGACTTCGAGGTCAAGGACCACGTCGAGCTGGGCACCGCGCTCGGCGCCTTCGACATGGAGCGCGGCGCGAAGGTCGCCGGCGCCCGGTTCTACTTCCTGACCGGTATCGGCGCGCAGCTGGAGCTGGCGCTGCTGAACATGGCCGCCGCGCAGGCCGCCGCCGCCGATTTCACGCTGGTCGTGCCGCCGGTGCTGGTGCGCCCGGAGATCATGGAGGGCACCGGGTTCCTCGGCGCGCACTCCACCGAGGTTTACCGGCTGGAGGAGGACGACCTCTACCTGGTCGGCACCTCCGAGGTCCCGCTGGCGGGCTACCACGCGGGCGAGATCGTCGACCTCGCCGCCGGGCCGCTGCGCTACGCGGGCTGGTCGACGTGCTTCCGCAGGGAGGCCGGTTCCTACGGCCGGGACACCCGCGGCATCATCCGCGTGCACCAGTTCAACAAGCTGGAGATGTTCGTCTACTGCCGGGAGGACGAGGCCCGCGACGAGCACCAGCGGCTGCTGGCGTGGGAAGAGGAGATGCTCGCCAAGATCGAGGTGCCCTACCGGGTGATCGACACGGCGGCGGGGGACCTCGGCTCCAGCGCGGCCCGCAAGTTCGACTGCGAGGCGTGGGTGCCGAGCCAGCAGACGTACCGCGAGCTGACCTCGACGTCGAACTGCACCACGTTCCAGGCGCGGCGGCTGAACACCCGCTACCGCGACGAGGACGGCCGCCCGCAGATCGCCGCCACGCTCAACGGCACGCTGGCCACCACCCGCTGGATCGTCGCGATCCTGGAGAACCACCAGCAGCCGGACGGCTCGGTGCGGGTGCCGGAGGCGCTGCGCCCGTTCCTCGGCGGCCGCGAGGTCCTCGAACCCAAGTGATCGCCTGTTTCGCCAGGTGAGTGCCCGTGAGCGTTTTGGGGTGCCATCGCGCCCCAAAACGCTCACGGGCCTTGACCAGCAAGTTCAGGCCGCTTTGGTGATCTCCGCGGCGAGGCCGCGGTCCAGCGTCGCCCGCACCAGGGCGGCCGCCAGGCGGGCGAGCTCGTGCCCTTCGACGAGGCTCGCGAGCCGGTCCGGATCGGTCGGCAGGCCGAGCTTCTCCGCGCCCGCCAACGCCTTCTTGTCGAAGTACGGCCGGAGCTCGGGCCACACCAGCTGCACCTCGCGGCAGTAGATGTCCGCGCCCACCGGGCCGAGCCGGGGCAGCTCGGTGAGTTTCTCCTGCAGCACGTCGATGTCTCCGTCCGCCTTCGCGCGCATCCGCCGGAGATCCCCGTGGTACCGGTCGAGCAGCAGCTGCGCGCCCTTGCCGAGCGCCGTGGCGGTGCTCTCGTCGTACCGCGCGTAGTGCCCTCGGTCGAGCGCGTCGACCCGCTGGTGCCAGGTCGCGTCGAACATCTTCTGCGGCGTCCCGAACTCCGCGAGTTCCCGCGCGGCCGACACCGCCAGCTCGGCCTTGATCCGGGTGGACATCAGCACCGCCAGCACCAGCAGCCGGTACAGCGGGGCGGGCTTGTTCGCCAGCGAGATCCCGGCCTGGGCGGCATAGGTGGTGCCCGCCTCGTCCAGCAGGCATTGCACGACGTTCTTCGCCGACATCGTCACCACCTCCTGCCGCGCAAGGCCTACCCGGCGGCCGCCGGGGGCACACCTGCGATCACGGCGAACCCGCGGCACCCGACCTATGGTGGGGGCGTGTCGGACACCCCTGCGCAGGCCCTCGCACTGGCCGGTCTCGGCGACCGGATCCGCCGGTTGCGGGCGGCGCGCGGGCTGGACCAGGCGGATCTGGCGGAGCGGGCCGGGCTGGACGTCGCGCTGCTGGTGAACGTGGAGCGCGGCGACGCGACGCCGTCCCTGGACGTGCTGGCGCAGCTGGCGACCGCGCTGGGAGTCGGGCTGTCCGAGCTGTTCACCGACAACAAGCCGGGGCCGGCCGTGATGGTGTTGCGCGACGACGAGGCGCCGACGGTCGACACCGACGGCATGGCACTTCAGGTGCTGACGCCGCGCGCGGTGATCCCCGGGCTCTACGCCGCCCGTTACCGGATTTCGCCGTCCAGCGAGGGAGTGCGGCCGGTTCGGCACGAGGGGCACGACTGGCTCTACGTGCTCAGCGGGCAGCTGCACGTCGAGTTCGACCAGGGGACCACGACCTTGCGGGCCGGCGACAGCGTCAGCTTCAGCGCCCGCGTTCCGCACCGGCTCTCGGCGCTCGGCGGCGAACCTGCGGAGTTCCTCGCGGTCGGGGCGACGCTGCAGGTGTCGCCCCGCGGCGAGGCCTGATCACTCCGGCCAGATCTCCTTGACCTCGGCGATGTTGTCGTTCGAGTCGACCTTGAACTCGGCGTAGAAGGTCGTCGCTTCTTCTGCTCTGGTTCGGGATCCGGTGGTCTGCTGGCTCTGCTCGGTGCCCGCCGCGGGCTGCGGCGCCGCTGCCGTGCCGCCCGGCGTCTGCCCGCAGCCCGCGGTGACCAGCGCGGTCAACGCGAGCGCGGCGAACGGCAGAACGGCGAATCGGCGGGAGCGTCCCCGTGCAGTGCTTTGCATGCTCCGTGAGGTGCATCGGAGCGTGCTCGAGTTGTTGCGGGAAGATCACAGTTCGGGGAGGACCTCCGAGGCGATCTCCTCGACGGTGGATTCCTTGCCCGCGTAGGGCTCGTCGGCCCGCGGCCAATGCGTGATGACGTCGGTGAAACCGAGCTCCGCGGCCCGGCCGACCACGTCCCGGAAGTGCTCCACACTGGACATCGAATACACCGGCGCGGCGTCCACCTGAAGGTACTTGTCGACCTTCGCGGGATCCCGGCCCTGCTCGGCGAGCACCTCGGCGAACCGCAGCGACAGCTCGGCGACCGACCGCCACCAGGCCTCCGGGTCGTCGGCCTGCCGCCCGGTGGTCACCCAGCCCTGGCCGTACCGGGCCACCAGCCGCATCGACCGCGGCCCGTTGGCGGCGATCACGAACGGCATCCGGGGCAGCTGCACGCAGCCGGGCGCCCGGTGCGCCTGGACGGCCGTGTAGTACTCCCCGGAGTGGTCGGTGCAGTCGCGGGTGAGGATCTGGTCGAGCAGCTCGACGAACTCGGTGAACCGGTCGACGCGCTGCCCGGCGGTCAGCTCCGCGTGCCCCAGCACGTGCGCGTCGAAGCCGGTGCCGCCGGCGCCGATGCCGAGCGTGATGCGGCCGTCGGCGATGTCGTCCAGCGCGGTCAGCTCCCGCGCGAAGTGCGCGGGGTGCCGGAAGTTCGGCGACGCGACCAGGGTGCCCAGCCGGATCGTCGAGGTGACCGTGGCGGCCGCGGTCAGCGTCGGGACCGCGTCGAACCACGGCTTGTCCACAAGGGACCGCCAACCGAGGTGGTCGTAGGTCCAGGCGTGGGCGAAGCCGTACTCCTCGGCCATCCGCCACAGCGGCTCGGCGGCCCACCACCGGTGTTCGGGCAAAATCACGATCCCAACTCGCACGCCGTCGACCGTACTGGTACGGCCGCCCCCTTATCGACCCGATCAGGTGATGCGAAAACGTGGCCCGGGTCGCGGCGGCGGGTCCTCGGCTCCCGGGCGACCACCGGGACCAGGCAGGATGGCGGCGTGCGCAAACCTGGCCTGGTGGCATCGGACGTGGACGGAACCCTGCTCGACCCGATGGAGCGGGTGAGCTCGCGAACCGCGCGGACGGTGCAGCGGGTGGTGGCGTCGGGAACGCCGTTCGTGCTGGTCACCGGGCGTCCGCCGCGTTGGATGCCGACGGTGGTCGAGGGGCTGGGCGTGTCCGGGGTGGCGGTGTGCGCGAACGGCGCGGTGCTCTACGACACGGCCGCCGATCGGGTGTTGCAGAGCCATGTGATCGACCCGATGCTGCTGCACGACGTGGTCCGCGAGCTGCGGCACGAGCTGCCCGGTTGCGCCTTCGCGGTGGAGCGGACCACCGACGGGGCGCGGGACCGGCTGCACGAGCAGTTCCTCGCCGAGGTGGGTTTCCGCCAGGCGTGGCCGAATTCGGACATCCGGGTGGCCGGCACCGACGAGCTGACCGGCAAGCCGGCGGTGAAGCTGCTGGTCCTGCACGAGCACATGACGAGCGCGGAGATGGCCGCGGCGGCCGGCGAGGTGCTGGGCTCGCAGCTGCAGCTGACCTACTCGACCACGGCGGGGCTGATCGAGCTGTCGGCGGCGGGCGTGGACAAGGCGACCGGGCTGGCGGCGGTCGCCGAGGAGCTCGGCGTGGCCCAGGCGGACGTGATCGCCTTCGGCGACATGCCGAACGACGTGCCGATGCTGAAGTGGGCGGGACACGGCGTGGCGATGCGAAACGCCCACTCCGCGGCACTGGCGGCCGCCGACGAGGTCACCACCGCCACCAACGCCGAAGACGGCGTCGCCGAACTCCTGACCCGCTGGTGGTGACCACGGCTTTGGAGCGGTGGTCGCGGAGTCACGGCCGGTTGTCGCGTTGCAGGGTTGTCGCGCGGGCGCGGATCTCGTCGAGCTGCTCGTAGCCTCGCTGGCCCGGGCAGGCCGTCTTGCTGACGTCGCGGTGACCGAAGATCGTCGGCAGCGGGACCGCCGCGCCGGGCGGGAAGTGCGAGTTGTCGGCGGGCCCCGCGATCAGCTCGGTGCGGCCGTCCGCGGGCACCCTGGCGGTGCCCAGCTTCCACGCGCTGATCGCCGCGACCGACTCGACGGTGTCGCGGGACGGCACGACGCGGTCGTAGTTGCCCATCATCGACACGCCGAACGTGCCGTGGTTGAAGCCCCTCGCGTGGCCGCCGACGATGTCGTCGCGCAGCCCGCCGACGCGGCCCTCGAAGATCGTGCCGCACTTGTCGACCAGGGCGTGGTAGCCGATGTCGCCCCACTTCAGCTCGACGGCGTGGTAGCGGTAGATCGCCCGCACGATGTCGGCCGACTCGCGGCAGCGGTAGTCGTTGGTCCCGGCGGTGTGGTGCACCGCGACGGCCTTGGTCTCGGTGGGCTCCGGCGGCCAGGTCATCTGGCTCTCGTCGGCGCCCCACTGCGCACGGCCGACGACCGGCGGCTGGCCGGGAGCGCTCGATCGAGGTGCCGCGGCCGGTGCGGTGCCCGGGTCGATCGCGACGAGTTCCAAATCACCGGTCACGTCGACTCCGCCGCGGCTGGCCCGCACCTGCGCGGTGTCGGTGCGGCCGGTCCACAGCGGTTCGCTGCCCTGCTGGGTGCCGCGCTCCGGCGCCGAGTCGATCGGCTCCAGCGCCGTCCACGGGCTCCAGCCGGAGCCGGTCCGGGTGCGCACCTCGATGTGCTCCGGTGCCTGCCCGCGCCAGGTGAGCCCGACCAGGTCGAAAGCGCTGTCGGAATGCACCTCTCGCGTCGCGTCGCGGGTCAGCGTCGCGTCGCGCAACGCGATTCGGGTGCTGGTGGTCTCGGGAGGCTCCGCCGCGGCGGCGGCGGGCAGTGCGGTGGAGGCGAGCAGCAGGGCGACCGGGACGCTCAACCGGAGACGCATGGGCGATACCTCGCTTCCGTGCGGCGATCGGGGCTGTGCGAGGCGAGTATGCGTGGGGCGGGGATCATCCGCCGTCCAACTGCTCTGGACGAGTGACCACCTAAGTCGTCCCCTTTGGACGGATCCGCGAACGAATGCCCGTGAGCGGTTTGGGGCGCTATGGCACCCCAAACCGCTCACGGGTCATGACCAGCGGAAACACGTCAGCGGCGGTCGTGTGCCGGGATCTGCCCCGGCTCCGGGATGCCGACGCCGGGTCGGAAGCGGACGTAGGCGACTGCCGCGGCGACCAGGAAGCCGATGCCGATCAGCGTGTACGCGTTGCCGACGATCTGCTGCGAGAACGTCCAGTCCAGCTCGCGGTCCTCGGTGTTCGGCAGATACCACTGCGGCCCGACGAGCACCGTCAACGAGCACAGCCCGACCGCGAACAGCACGCCGTACCAGCGGTGCCGCAGCGACATCGCGAACAGCAGCGCCAGCGTCGGCCCGGCCCACACCCAGTGGTGCGACCAGGAGATCGGCGACACCAGCAGCACCAGCACGGCGTTGAGCATCAGCGCCAGCGGCACGTTGGCCATCCGCAGCGCGTACCGCATGCCGAGCACCGCCACCACGAGCAGTAGCACCGAACCGAGCAGCCACAGCGCGTTCAGCTGGAACCCGGTCAGCGACTGCTTCGCCAGCAAGCTCCGCAGCGTGAGGTTGCCTGCGTAGACGGTGCCGAAGGAGTCCCCTGTGGACAGCATCTTGTCCAGCCACCAGTCCGCCGAGTCCTTCGGCGCGGCGACCCACCCGATCAGCACGGTGGCGGCGAAGGTGATGCCGGTCACGGCCATCGCCCGGTAGTCCCGGCGCAGCAGGAACAGCAGCAGGAAGCCCAGCGGCGTCAGCTTGATCGCCGCCGCGATGCCCACCAGCAGCCCGCGCGGCCACCGGGTGCGCGGCAGCAGGCAGTCGGCCGCGACCAGCGCCATCAGCACCAGGTTGATCTGCCCGTAGTTGATCGTCTCGCGAGAAGGCTCGATCAGCGTGAGCCACGGCATGAGCACCGCGGTGGCCACCGCGACCTGCCCGGCGCGCGGCGCGAGGTAGCTGGACGAGCGGGCCAGCGAGTAGGCCGTGACGAGGATCGCGACGTGCGACAGCACCGCCACCAGCACCACCGCGCCGTCCACCGACAACCAGGTCAGCGGGATGAACAGCAGCGCCGCGAACGGCGGGTAGATGAACGGCAGCGTGCCGTAGTCCGGCGATTCCGGCGTCAGGTCGTTGCCGTACACCTCGTAACCGTTCAGCCACGCGCGGGCACCGAGCCGGTAGATCTCGGTGTCCATGTAGCCGCGGGTGTCGATCCAGTGCACGAACCAGATCGCGAGGATCTCGACGAGAACCGCCGCGACCAGCAGGAACCGCCCATCACGTGCACGTGCCAAAACCGATGCTCACCGCCCTGGATTGCGGCGCGGCGCACCCGCGTCGCGCCGGACGCGATGCTATCGAAGGCACGACACGCCGGCCGGGTCGCCTGACGGGTAATAACATTCGGGAATAGCTGCGAACGGTACTGTCGGAATCACCCGCTGTTGCAGCAAATGCCTGATCAAGGGCGGAAATGCGGCTGGCTGAGGCGATATCGATACGCGGCGTAGCCATGCGTAGCCTGGAACGTCAACGCGGTTTCGGGCCGGTGGTTCGCCCCCGCTACCCTCGACGGCTGTGAGCTTCGCAGGCTATGACCTGATCGTTGTTGGTTCCGGATTCTTCGGCCTCACGATCGCAGAGCGCGCCGCCACCCAGCTGGACAAGCGGGTGCTGGTGCTGGACCGACGTGACCACATCGGCGGCAACGCCTACTCGGAGGCGGAGCCCGAAACGGGTATCGAGGTGCACCGCTACGGCGCCCACCTCTTCCACACCTCGAACAAACGCGTGTGGGACTACGTGAACCAGTTCACCGAGTTCACGGATTATCAGCACCGGGTGTTCACCAAGTACCAGGGGCAGATTTACTCGTTCCCGATGAACTTGGGCCTGTTGTCCCAGTTCTTCGGTCGCGCGTTCACCCCGGACGAGGCCAAGGCGCTGGTCGCCGAGCAGGCGTCCGAGATCGACACCGCGGACGCGCAGAACCTGGAGGAGAAGGCCATCTCGCTGATCGGCCGCCCGCTGTACGAGGCATTCGTGCGCGGGTACACGGCCAAGCAGTGGCAGACCGACCCCAAGGAACTGCCCGCCGCGATCATCAGCCGGCTGCCGGTCCGCTACAACTTCAACAACCGGTACTTCAACGACAGCTACGAGGGCCTGCCGGTCGACGGCTACACGGCCTGGCTGCAGAAGATGGCCGACCACCCGAACATCGAGACCCGGCTGAGCACCGACTTCTTCGACGTGCGCGCCGAGCTGCCCGCCGACGTGCCGGTCGTCTACACCGGCCCGCTGGACCGCTACTTCGACTTCGTCGAGGGCGAGCTGGGCTGGCGCACCCTGGACTTCGAGACCGAGGTCGTCGAGACCGGCGACTTCCAGGGCACGTCGGTGATGAACTACGCCGACGAGGACGTCGCGTACACCCGGATCCACGAGTTCCGGCACTTCCACCCGGAGCGCGACTACTACCCGAAGGACAAGACGGTCGTCGTCCGCGAGTACTCGCGGTCCGCGGAGAGCGGCGACGAGCCGTACTACCCGATCAACACCCCGGAGGACCGGCAGAAGCTGGAGGCCTACCGCGAACTGGCCAAGAAGGAGGCCAAGGAGCGCAAGGTCGTCTTCGGCGGACGGCTCGGGACTTACAAGTACCTGGACATGCACATGGCCATCGGTTCGGCGCTGAGCATGTTCGACAACAAGATCGCCCCGTACTTCACCGAGGGGCGCTCGCTGGACGGCTCGCTGGAGGACTGACGTGACCGACCGGACCCCTCGAGAGGACCATGCCGCCGCCGCGGGCGAGAGCAAGCTCAGCGACGTGACGTCGATGCGCACCGGAACCGCCGACGTGGCGCCCGAGCAGGTGCTGCAGCGCGTCGTGTTCCCGCGCGGCGAGGACCCACTGGACGTGCGCCCGCTGTACATCGACGAGCCCACGGCGCTGAACAGCTCCGCGACCGTCGTGTCGCGGCGCCGCCTGCTGGTGCCCGCGAACAGCAAGATCTCCCTGGCCTCCTACTTCAACGCGTTCCCGGCCAGTTACTGGAAGCGTTGGACCAAGGTCGACGAGGTCGTGCTGCGGCTGAAGGTCAAGGGGGCCGGTCGGCTCGACGTCTACCGCTCGAAGGCCAACGGCGACAGCGTCCACCTGCAGGGCAGCCCGGTCGACAGCCCGGACTGGACGTCGCTGGAGTTCCGGGTGGCGCTGACGCCGTTCGAGGACGGCGGCTGGATCTGGTTCGACCTGTTCACCAACGACGCCCCGCTGGAGATCGACGAGGCGGCGTGGACCACCGACGTGCCGCTGCCCAAGCAGAAGGTGCTGATCGGCACCACCACGATCCGGCCCGCCGACTGCGTGCTCGCGCTGCAGACGCTGGGCGAGGACCCGCAGGTGATGGCGGTCGTGGAGCGGGTCGTGGTGGCCGACCAGGGCCCGCAGAAGATCCGCGACACCGAGGGCTTCGACGAGGCCGCCCGGCGGATCGGCGACAAGCTGCACGTCATCGAGCAGGACAACCTCGGCGGCTCCGGCGGCTTCACCCGGGTCATGTACGAGGGCATCCACAACTCGGACGCCGAGCAGGTCATGGTCATCGACGACGACATCGCGCTGGAGCCGGACGGCGTGCTGCGCGCGAACGCGTTCGCACGCGCGGCGTCGAACCCGGTGATCGTCGGTGGTCAGATGCTCAACCTGCAGGCCCGCTCGCGGCTGCACACCATGGGTGAGGTCGTCGACCTCGCGCAGGGCATCTGGCGGGCCGCGCCGGGCGCGGTCACCGACCACGACTTCGCCAAGAAGACGCTGCGCAAGACGGCCAAGCTGCACCAGCGCATCCACTCCACCTACAACGGCTGGTGGATGTGCCTGTTCCCGCGCGAGGTCATCGAGCGCACCGGGCTGCCGCTGCCGCTGTTCATCAAGCACGACGACTCCGAGTACTCGCTGCGCGCGGGCGGACACGGGTTCCCGACGGTGACGCTGCCGGGCGCGGCGATCTGGCACATGCCGTGGACCGACAAGAACGACGCCACGGACTGGACCGCGTACTTCCACACCCGCAACCGGCTGATCCTGGCCGCGCTGCACAGCCCGGACGAAGTCAAGAACAACATCGTCAAGCAGGGCCTCAAGCTCACGCTGCGGCACCTGCTGTCGATGGAGTACTCCACGGTCGCGGTGCAGCAGAAGGCGATCGAGGACTTCATGGCGGGCCCGGAAGGGCTGTTCGAGACGCTGCGCACGGCGTTGCCGGAGGTCCGCGAGCTGCGCAAGGACTACGACGACGCCAAGACGCTGCCGTCGGCCCGCGAGTTCCCGCCGCCGTCGGCGGACCCGATCATGGCCGAGGGCCTGCTCAAGCCGCCGGTGAACCCGGCGGTGATCGCGGCCCGCGCGTCCAAGGCGCTGCTGCACAACCTCAAGGAGCCGACGAAGTCGGCCACCGACAGGCCCCAGCTGAACGTGCCGGCCGCCGCCGCCCGGTGGTTCCTGCTGGGCAACCTGGACAGCGCGACCGTGTCGAACGCCGACGGAAGTGGCGTGGCGTTCCGGCGCCGCGACCCGGAGGAGTTCCGCCGGCTCGGCATGCGCGCGCTGGCGAACTACAAGCGACTGGCGCAGGAGTGGGGCCGGCTGCGGTCGGCCTACCGCGCCGCGCTGCCCGAGCTGACCAGTGCGGAGTCTTGGAAACAGGTCTTCGACAAGAAGTGACCCCGACTCACCCGGAGACGATGTGGCAGAGCTGACGACGGCGACCGCCCCCGAAGAACTCGCTGAAGAGGCATCGGCGGCGGTCACCCCCGAGACCGTCGCGCTGCGCAAGGTGCAGGGCGCGCTGGCGAAGCCGGCGGTGGTGAAGACCGCGCGGGCGATGTCGCTGTTCGGCGAGCACGCCGGCGGCTGGCTGGCCATCGGCGCGGTCGGCGCGCTGGTGGACCGCAAGCGCCGCGGCGAGTGGCTGACCGCCGCCGCCGGGGTCGCCGCCGCGCACGCGGCGTCGATCGCGGTGAAGCGGGTGGTGCGGCGCCGGCGGCCCGCCGATCCCGAGGTGCAGGTGCTGGTGGGCACGCCGAGCAAGCTGAGCTTCCCGTCCTCGCACGCGACGTCCACGACGGCCGCCGCGGTGCTCTACGGCGGGATGACGGGCAAGAAGCTGACCCCGGTGCTGGTGCCGCCGATGATGGTCAGCCGGCTTGTCCTGGGGGTTCATTATCCGAGCGATGTGGTCGCCGGTTCGGCGCTCGGCGGTGCCGTGGCGTGGGGCGTGCGGCGATTCATGAGACGGCGGAGGAACCGTGGCTGACAAGAACGAAACCGAGGTCGACACCGGGAAGACCGATGTCTCGGCCGAGGCCGACGCGGAAGGCAGCAACGGTGCCAACGTCGGCGACGCGGTGCTGACCGACACCGACGAGTCCGGTGCCGACAAGGTCGGTGCGGACGACGCGGACAAGGCAGGTGCCGACAAGGCCGCGAAGGCCAAGCTGGCCGAGGTCGAGGCGGACGCGGAAGGCACGATCGGCGCCGAGTTCGGCGACGAGGTGCTGGAGACCATGCCGGTGAAGTCCGACGACATCAAGGACAAGTCCTCGGACGCCTACCACGCGAAGGTGACCGCGAAGGCGGGCACCACGGCGGGCCTGGTCACCGGCCTGATCAAGGAACTGCGCCCCAAGCAGTGGGTGAAGAACGTCCTGGTGCTGGCCGTGCCGTTCGCGGCGGGCGAGATCCTCAACCCGGGCGTGCTGTGGCACTCGGTCGTCGCGTTCATCGTGTTCTCGATGGCGGCGTCCGGCATCTACTTCGTCAACGACGCGATCGACGTCGAGGCGGACCGGCAGCACCCGACCAAGCGGAACCGCCCGATCGCCGCCGGCCTGATTCCGGTGCCGATCGCGTACGTGGTGTGCGTGCTGCTGCTCGGCGGATCGCTGCTGATCTCGGCTGTGACCAGCATGCAGCTGTTCGCGGTGATGGCGGTCTACATCGCGGTGCAGCTGGGCTACTGCTTCGGCCTGAAGCACCAGCCGGTGATCGACCTGTGCATCGTGGCGTCCGGCTTCCTGCTGCGCGCCATCGCCGGTGGTGCCGCCGCGAACCTGGTCATCACGCAGTGGTTCTACCTGATCGTGGCGTTCGGCTCGCTGTTCATGGTGGCGGGCAAGCGCTACGCCGAGGTCAAGCTGGCGGCGGAGACCGGAGCGAAGATCCGCAAGTCGCTGAAGGCCTACTCGCCGTCGTACCTGCGGTTCGTGTGGGCGATCGCGGCGGCGATCACGATCATGTGCTACGCCCTGTGGGCGTACGCCATCCAGGAGGACGAGGCGTCCCGCTGGGGCCTGATCTCGATCATCCCGATGGTGATCGCGATCCTGCGGTACGCGGTGGACATCGACAAGGGCGTGGCCGGAGAGCCGGAGGAAGTGGTCCTGAAGGACAAGGTCCTGATGGTCCTCGGCGTGATCCTCGCCGGCTGCCTCTTCCTGGCGTTCTACCTGTAACAGGACGAACACAGCGGCGCCCCCGACCGAACCAGGTCGGGGGCGCCGCTGCATTTCGGTCCAACGCGCTGACCAGTACCGCTGTTGGGTGACAGCGCCACACTGGTCGAAGTCGACGGTGAAGGCGAAGGAGAACGGGATGCGTGCTGCAGTGCTGCCAGATCGTTTGCTGTCCTTGGACGATTGGGCCGCGCTTCCCGAGGATGACAGCCGCAGCGTCGAACTCGTCGAAGGAACTATTCGCGTCAGCCCCCGGCCGCAGCTCGACCACCAGTGGGCGCTGGGCGAGCTCGCCCGTCAACTGAGTGCCCAGCTACCAGCGCATCTGGCGGTGTTGACGGAAGTTGAAGTCGCGGTTTTCGAGGCATGGCCCGCGACTGTGAGAGTTCCCGATCTGGTTGTCGTCCCGGTCGAGAAGGTTCGCGAAGAGCCGGCGTTTTACCGCGCAGCGGACGTGCTGCTCGCCGTTGAAGTCCTTGCACCGGGATCCGTTGGGGTTGATCGGGTCGCCAAGTTCCACGAGTACCGGGAAGCCGGGATTGACGGCTACTGGATCGTCGACCTGAACAAGCCGGTCAGCATCGCGGCGTACAAGCTCTTGTGCGGCTACTACGTGCCTGCTGTCACCGAAAGTGCGACGACCATGCACTTTGAGACTCCGGTCCAGTTGACCGTTGATCCTGCCGCGTTGTTGCCGCGGTGAGGCGCGGGTTGTTCATTTGCTGATCACCCGGTGGGCAGTGTGCCTTCATCGTTCGGGGTGAGAGTTGGGGCGGTTCCCGAACGATGGAGGTCGTCTTGTCTGAACCCACCGGCGTCTCGCGGCGAAGCGTGCTGCTGGGCGGCACCCTGGCGGGTGCCGCCGCACTGTCCACTGTGGCCGTTTTGCCGGCGGCTGCGCAGCCGGGTGCAGGGGTGGCCCGGCGGGGCGAGGTCTTCGCACTGGGCGTCGCGTCCGGCGATCCCGCGCCCGACGGCGTCGTGCTGTGGACCCGCCTGGCGGTGAACCCGCTGGCCGAGGACGGCATGGGCGGCATGCCGAACCGGACCTTCCCGGTGCAGTGGGAGGTCGCCGAGGACGAGCGCTTCGGGCGCGTCGTGCAGCGCGGCGAGGCTCAGGCCGCGCCGGAGCTGGGGCACAGCGTGCACGTCGAGCTGTTCGGGCTGCGCCCGGACCGCGAGTACTTCTACCGCTTTCGTGCCGAGGGCTCGCTGTCGCCGACCGGCCGCACCCGCACCGCGCCGCTGCCGGGCGCGCTGACCAGCCTGTCGATGGCGTTCGCGTCCTGCTCGCAGTACGAGCACGGCTACTTCACCGCCTACCGGCACCTCGCCGAGGAGCACCCCGACCTGGTGCTGCACCTCGGCGACTACCAGTACGAGTACAAGGCCGGGGCCTACGTCGCGCCGGGCGGCAACCCGCGCGACCACGCCGGGCCGGAGACCGAGACGCTGGCCAACTACCGCCAGCGGCACGCCCAGTACAAGGCCGACCCGGATCTGCAGCAGGCGCACGCGGTGGCCCCGTGGGTCGTGGTGTGGGACGACCACGAGGTGGACAACAACTGGGCCGACGAGGTCTACGAGAAGCCGCAGATCCCGCAGCCGAACTTCCTGGAGCGCCGCAAGGCCGCCTTCCAGGCCTACTACGAGAACATGCCGTTGCGCCGCGCGCAGATCCCGCACGGCATCGACCTGCGGCTGCACCGCCGTGTCCAATGGGGACGGTTGGCGACGTTCCACATGCTCGACACCCGGCAGTACCGCGACGACCAGGTCGGCGGCGACAAGTTCCCGACCCAGGACCCGGCCCGGCTGGACCCGAAGCGCAGCCTCACCGGCGCGGAGCAGGAGCGCTGGCTGCTGCACGGCCTGCGCCGCTCCAACACCAAGTGGGACGTGCTCGGCCAGCAGGTCATGTTCGCCGAGATCGACTACCTCAACGGCGCGGAGAAGGCGTACAACCCGGACGCCTGGGACGGCTACGTCGGTTCGCGGAACCGCGTCATCAAGGGCTGGGAGCAGGCGCGGACCCGGAACCCCGTGGTGCTCACCGGTGACGTGCACACCAACTGGGCCAACGACATCCACGACGGCGACAAGATCGTCGGCACGGAGCTGACGACCACGTCGATCACCAGCGGCGGCGACGGCTCCCCGAACCTGACGGACAAGGAGAAGGGCTACCTGGCGGAGAACCCGCACGTTCGCCTGTACAACAACCAGCGCGGCTACATCCGGACGAAGTTCACGGCGGGAGAGCTGCGGGCGGACTACCGGGTGGTCCCGTACGTCTCGAAGCCGGGAGCCCCGGTGGAAACCCTGGCGTCGTTCGTGATCGAAGACGGCAAGCCGGGCCTCAACAAGGCCTGACCCGAAGGCGGCGTGCAGCCCGCCAGGACTGCGCGCCGCCTTCTACCCGCCCCGCTGGCTGCGTTGGGTGGCGGCGAGCGTGCCGAGCAGGGTGAGGGCTTCGCTGCTCGGCGAGCCCGCGTCGGCGTGGTACACGACGAGCTCCTGGCCGGGGCTGGATCGAACGTCGAAGGTTTGCATGGTCAGCGTCAGCGGTCCGACGTCGCGATGCTCGAAGCGCTTGCGCTCCAGCGCCTTGCCGCGTGCGTCGTGGCTGCTCCACAACTCGGCGAACTCGGGGCTCTCGTTCAGCAGCTCCCCGAGCACCTGCTGGATCCGCGGGTCGTCGGGAGCTTTGCCGTAGCCGAGGCGGAAGCCGGCGACGGAGTTGCGGGCGACGTCGTGCCAGTCCCGGTAGAACGTCCGTGCCGCCGCATCGGTGAACACGACGTGCATCAGGTTCCGCGAATGCGTCCAGTCGTGGAAGAGCGCGTCCGCGATCGCATTGGACGCCAGCACGTCGAAGGCCCGGTTGTAGACGATGGCCGGGTTGTTCGGCCAGGCGGACATCAGTGACAGCAGGCTCGGGTCGACGCGGTCGGGCACCGCAGCGACCCGATCGCGCGGGCTGAGCCCGGCCAGGCGGAACAGGTGCTGGCGGCCGTCTTCGCCGAGCCGGAGAGCGACGGCCAGGGCGTCGACGACCTGCGCCGAGGGCGTTCGTTCGCGTCCCTGCTCGAGGCGGATGTAGTAGTCGACGCTCACCCCTGCCAGCAGGGCGACTTCCTCGCGCCGCAGGCCGGGGACCCGGCGGGGCCCGGTGCTGGCGAGGTTCACCTCGTCCGGGCCGAGCTGCGCTCGCCGGTCGCTGAGGTAGGCGCCGAGTTCGGAACGTGCCACGCCAGCAGCGTAAATGCCCCGGCAGCCGATGTCCTGGGTGCAGCGCTCCCATGAAGACAGCGCCCTCCCGCCGGGGTGCCGCGCCATTCATCGTCGTGGCATGTCCCTCAACGAATCACAGGACCGCGACCTTGCCGGGCGCAAGGTCGTGCTCGTCACCGGCGCCAGCAGCGGGATCGGCGAGGCCATCGCGTCCCGCTTGCTCGGCCGAGGCCACCACGTGGTCGCGGGTGCGCGCCGAGAAGACCGGCTGCGGACGCTGGCCGGGTGCACCGAGCAGGCGGCCCGCAGTTCGGGCGGCAGCCTCCACCCGATGCGGCTGGACGTCACGGACCGGGCCGACGTCGAAGCGTTCGTCGCGCTGGCCCGCGAACGGTTCGGACGCATCGACGTCCTCGTCAACAACGCCGGCGTCATGCCGCTGTCGCGGCTGGACGGCCTGCTGGTCGACGAGTGGGACCGGATGATCGACGTCAACGTCCGCGGCCTCCTGCACGGGATCGCCGCAGCCCTGCCGCACTTCACCGCTCAAGGATCGGGCCATTTCGTGACGATCGCGAGCATCGGAGCTCACCAGGTCGTGCCCACCAGCGCCGTGTACTCCGGCACGAAGTACGCCGCCTGGGCGATCACCGAGGGCCTGCGCCAGGAGTCCGACCCCTCGATCCGGGTCACGACCATCTCCCCCGGGGTGGTCGCCTCCGAACTCGCGGACTCCATCACCGAGGACGGCGCGGCCGAGGCGATGCGCACCTACCGAGCGCACGCGATCGACCCGGACGCCATCGCCGGAGCCGTGTCGTACGCCCTGGACCAGCCGAGCGACGTCGACGTGAACGAGATCGTCGTGCGTCCGGCCCGGCAACGCTGACCATCCCATCCACAGCACGAGAAGGAACCCCATGACCACCGCTTTCCCCACCACTTGGGACCTCACCGGTCGCGTCGCGGTCATCACCGGAGCCGCTCGCGGTATCGGCCGCGCCACCGCCGCACTGCTGCGCGAGCGCGGCGCCTGCCTGGTCGTCACCGACCGCTCCGAGGCTGTCGAGGAGCTCGCCGCGGCCGACCCGGACCACGTGGCCGCGCTCGTCGGCGACGTCGCGGACGAGGAGCTCGCGCGAGAGACCATGCGGCTGGCCGCCGACCGGTTCGGGCGGCTCGACATCCTCGTCAACAACGCGGGCCGCACCCTGAACAAGCCGATCACCGAGACCACCGTCGAGGACTTCGAAGCGATCCTCCGCGTCAACGCGCGCGGCAACTTCGTGCAGGCGCGCGAGGCGTTCCGCGCGATGGAAGCCGGCGGCGGTGCCATCGTCTCGATCGCGTCGGTCTCGTCGGTCGTCGCTTTCGAGACCCAGACCGCTTACGCCGCATCGAAGGGAGCCTTGGCCCAGATGACACGCGTGCTCGCCATCGAGGGCGGCCGCAAGGGAATCCGCTCCAACGCCGTGCTCCCCGGGGTCATCGACACCGACATCATGGAGGGCGTCGTGGAGAACGGACGCGAGATGCTCGCCTCCTTCGGCGAAGCGCACCCGATCGGCCGGATCGGACGCCCCGAGGAAGTCGCCGAGACCGTCGCATTCCTCGTCTCCAACGCCGCGAGCTTCATCACCGGCGCGCTAGTCGCCGTAGACGGCGGATGGACCGCGCAGTGAGCCGCACCGGCGCGGGGGCAGTCGTTTCGCGGATGCCACCCGCGCTGGTGCCGATTTCTGGAGAAGTCGCGCTCAGCCGTGGTTGAGGCCGAGGCGGCGGGTTACTTCGTGGGCCATTGCTATCGCGTAGGACTGGCCTCGGTCTTGGGGGTAGATCTGGGACATCGTCGCCAGGGTCACTCCCGGCATCTTCGTGTGGTGGCCCGGGATCAGGGATCGGTACTGCGGCGTCACGATCGGCTGGGCGAAGCCCGCCTTGGAGAAGTGCCAGTCCAGGATCCAGGAGCGGTCGAAGTCCGGGTTCAGCTTCCGCAGCCACGGGATGTAGCGCTCCAGCAGTTCGGCCGGATCGGTGGTGAACCGCCAGTCGCCGCGCGGCACGTAGTTGCCGACGTAGACGACGTGCCGGCCGTCGTACTCGCTGCGGTCGACCATGTTCGTGTGCTCGACGACCGCCAGGAACGGGAACGAGGTGTCGTTGATGTTCAGCCAGTAGTGCGGGATGACGCTGCGGTCGCACTCCAGGACGAAGCAGGTCGCGCCGAGGTACTGGTTCTGCCACAGCACGTGGTCGGCTTCGATGTCCGCCGCCTTCGCGAACACCGGCTGCGGGACCGTCACGATCAGCCGGTCGAACTCGTAGCTGCTGCCGTCCCGGGCGCCCACCAGCACCGTCGCGCCGGGCTGGCGGATCGTCTCGACCGGCTTGCCGAACTCGACCTTCCCGCCGCGTTCGGTCACCGCGTCCAGCAACGCCCGGTACACGCGCTCGAAACCGCCGTGCACGTAACCGAGTTCGAAGGTGCGGTAGTGGATTCGCGCCCACAGCCAGGCCATCGAGATCTGCTCGGCGTGGGCGCCGAACTTGCCGGTCAGCAGCGGTTCCCAGATCTTCTCGGTGACCCGCGGCCCGGCCCAGCGGCGCATCCAGTCCAGCGCCCGCACCGAGTTGAACCGCTGTCCATTTCGGACGAACCTCAGCGCCGCCGAGGACGCCCCGAAGCGGAACCGGTCCAGCAGCGAGAACTTCGGGAACCGCAGCATCTCCTGCGGCGTGCCGAAGTCGTGCAGCTCCCCGTCGACGTACACGCCGGTGCTGGGCCGGTGGAACCGCAGCAGATGCCCGAGCCCGAGCTCCTCGACCAGCTCGATCATCGCCCGGTCGGTCCGGAAGCTGTGGTGGTAGAAGCGTTCCAGCGGCGTCCCGCCGACCTCGATCGACGCCGCCAGCCCGCCGAGCTCCGACGACGCCTCCAGCACCGTCACGTCGTGCCCGGCCTTCACCGCGTCGAACGCCGCGGTCAGCCCGGTCGCGCCCGCCCCGACGATGCCCACTCTCATCCGAAGCTCCACTTCTTGTTGATCGTGTACTGGAAGATCAGCACCAACGGCAGCGAACCGGCCTTCACCAGGTTCGGGTCGATGCCAAGCCAGCCGGAGAACACCTGCAGCAGCACGAACGTCAGGCCGATCCCGGCGACGCCGACGGCGTAGAACCGCAGGAACCGCACCGCGATCCGGTCCCGCTTGCGGAAGTTGAACAGCGTGTTGAGCACGAAGTTGTTGGTGATCCCGGCCGTCGTGCTGATCGCGTTCGCGAGCTGCTCGTGCAGGCCGGCCGCGTTGAACAGCAGCAGGAACAGCAGGTAGTCCAGCAGGACGCCGCTCGCGCCGATCACCGCGTACAGCAGCAGCGACCGGCTGATCAGCCGGTCGCGGGCCTCGACGTGCTCAGTCTTCGTCATGCGATATCACGTTCCGCACGATGTAGAGGGGGCGCTGCTGCACCTCGTGGTAGATCCGGCCGACGTAGCTGCCGATGACGCCCAGCGACAGCATCTGCAGCCCGCCGAGGAACAGCATCGCGACCATCAGCATGGTCCACCCCGAGACGGTGATCGAGGGGAAGAACAGCCGCAGCGTCACCGCGTAGACGATGCCGAGCATCGCCAGGACCAGCGTGATGAAGCCGATCCGGGTGATCAGCTTGAGCGGCACCGTGGAGAAGCTGGTGACGCCGTCGGCGGCCAGCCGCAGCATCTTGCGCATCGGGTACTTGGTCTCGCCCGCCACCCGCTCGTCGCGGTCGAACAGCACCTCCTGCTGCGCGAAGCCCATCGACGCGACCATGCCGCGGATGAACCGGCTGCGTTCCCGGAAGCCCCGCAGCTCCTCGGCGGCCCGCCGGTCGAGCAGCCGGAAGTCGCCGGTGTCCACCGGGATGTCCACCTCGGCGCAGCGCCGCAGCACCCGGTAGTAGGTGTGCGCGGTGGCGCGCTTGAACGGCGTGTCGCGGCGGGTGCGGCGCCGGGCGGACACGATCTCCGCGCCGGCCCGCCACGCGTCGATCAGTTCCAGGCTGACCTGCGGCGGGTCCTGCAGGTCGGTGTCCATCACGATCACCGCGTCGCCGCCCGCGTGGTCCAGCCCGGCGGTGATGGCGATCTGGTGGCCGAAGTTGCGGGCGAAGTCCACCACCCGCACCCGCGGGTCGTTCTTGGCGATGTCCTGCAGGACGCCGAGCGAACCGTCCGCGGAGCCGTCGTTGACGTAGACGAACTCGTAGTCGAATTCGGCGCGGGTGGCGGTGGCCGCGGTGAGTTCCTCGTGGAACCGGCGGATTCCCGCGACCTCGTTGTAGACCGGCAGCACGTAGGAGATCAGCGGCGGCGCGCCCTCGCCGGTGGCTCTCCGCTGTTGTTGCGGGACCGGAACCCGGACCTGCTGGCGCATCGTGTCGGCCATGGTCACTCCCCTCGCCAACCCCACCGTGGAACAGGAACGCTCTGCGCGCCGGAGTCGTTGCCCGGCATCGGATAATCCACCCCGATCAGGTGGTCCCGTTCGGCGTAGTCGGGGGTTCTTCCGGCCTCCAGCGGCCCGATCGCGAGGTCCCGCGCCGCGGCGGAATGGCCGCCAGCCTGCCGGATCGAAGAGAAGATCGAGATCGCCACCGCTACCCCCACTGCTGCTGCGCTGATCACGGTGCGAAAACCGCCGCCAGGGTAACGGCTCCGATTCTGTCCGGCGCGCCGAAAAGACGCGCCCGATCGGGCGGTGTCGAGATCATTGGAGTGATCGTGATCGGTGGCTCAGGGGCCGTGGGGGGGGTGTTGGGGGCATTTGGGGGGAACAAAAGACGAGGGCACAGCACAGGGCCCCAAGACGACCGCCGAAGAGGTGTGAGCATCGGGGTTAACGGGAGGC
>NZ_JBFAKG010000013.1:0-116066 GCF_040655595.1 Saccharopolyspora sp. NPDC050389 | reverse complement strand
AACCGCACCTCGGCGAGCCGCCGGTCGACCACCTCGATGCTCTCCACCTGGCCGACCTTGACCCCGGAGCACGGGACCTGACCAGCGGAAACAGTGCCTCGCGGATCAGTGTTCCTCGAAGGGGTATGCCGGATCGCCTGCGGCGCCGCCGATGCGTTCGCGGTGCTGCGTCGTCGCGTACGCGTCGCGTTCGATCGGGTAGCGCGCGTAGAGGACGTGGCCCCAGGTGTTGCCGGGGGCGCCTCGCAGGCGGCTGGGCAGCTCGTACCGCTGGGAGAGCATCGGAACCCCGGCGAACACGCCGCCCATGTCGGGCCCGAACGCCATCGAGCCCTCGCCGAGGGGCGGCGTGATCAGCATCCGCGGGGTGCCGGCCACGCCGTGCGACACCCGCGGGTAGTCGAACAGGCAGGGGAACACGAAGCTCATCGTCCAGTCGCTCAGCACCGGTTCCCGCTCCGCGAGCGCCTGCCGCAGCGGCACCACGTCCCGCACCGCCGGGCCGCTGACCGTCAGCCAACCCTGCTGGTCGCTGGTGCGGTCCTCGGCGAGCACCCGAACCCGGTCGGCCCCGGCCGGGATCTGTCGGGGCTCGACGGTGAGCAGCCGCCAGCCGCGGAAGTTCCGCCAGTCGATCGGCCTGCCGTGGCGCGGGTCGTCGAACGGCAGCTCCGTCGGCGGCGGATCGCGCAGCTCGCGCGTCGCCACCGGCCCCGCCGCGGTGCCGAACTCCAGGGCCAGCGAGTTGCCCTGCTCGGGCCGGCCGGACACCCACACCGACAGCGTCTGGTCGCCGGTGAGCCCGGGCAGGCCGAACCAGGCGGAGGTCAGCGAGCCGGTCGTCTGCGGCCCGCCCGCCGTGCTGGTCCAGGCGAACTGGCTCGCCGCCGTCGTCGCCACCTCGCCTTCGGGGGCCTTCGGGTCGTCGGGCCGCTTCGCCAGCAACGGCTCGCCGGGCTGCTCTTCGCGCAGGTCGGGCTCCTGCGGCGGCCCACCGGCCGGAGTGAAGCCGTCGAGGTCGGCGGTTCCGGCGACCGGCGCGAGCCGCTCGGCGATCGGCAGCGTCTCGATCTCGTTCTCCAGCCCGCAGTTGCTGGCCCGGATGCTCTGCGAGTTCATCCGCGCGACGGAGAAGCGGTCGCCCATCGTCTGCGGCGCGGCGATGAACGATCCGAGCAGCACCGCCACCGACGCCAGCGCCGCAGACCCGAGCACCGACATCGGCATGACCGTCCACATGAGACCGACGGGGCCGGGGCGCGACAGCATCGCGCGGATCCGGATGAAGCAGAAGGCGAGCACGCCGACCACCGCGCCGGTGCCCAGCCAGAGCGCCGGGCTGTCCAGCGGCAGGCCGGGACGGACGGGCGTGTCGGACCACGGCATCGCCAGGTCGGACTGCATCGGCCACAAATTCGGCCCCATGAACGCCAGGGCCGCGGCCACCGACGCGGCGATCCCGCCGAACACGCCGACCAGCCGCGCTTCGCGCTTGGCCCGCTCGATCCTGCCGATCCGCCCCAGCAGCACGACGGTCACCGCGAGCAGCGCCGTGCCGACGCCGGCGAGCGCCCCGAAGTGGTGGGTCCACTTCGACGGCGTCAACCACAGCGCGACCAGGACCGCGACGACGGAACCGAGCAGTATCGGCAGGTCGGGCAGCTCGGCCCAGCGGTGCACCTGCCGCATCGCGCACGCCGCCGCGATCAGCACGGCGGTCACGACGAGGAACACGACCAGTCGCTTGGTGGAGGTGCCCCAGATGTTCGTGCCCAGCAGGTTCGCGTACCGGTCGATCTCCTGGTACCAGCCGAGGCTCGGCCCGAACTCGTCGTGGATCGCGGTCGCGCCCCGGACGCCGTTGAGCGTCGAGTCGGCGAACATCGCCACCAGGCCGACCGCGCCCACGCAGCCGAGCAGCACGACGCGCGTGGGCACGCTGACCCACCGAGGCAGGGCGCCGCGCTGCGCCAGCACCCGGCCGATGCGCGGCGCGAACACGAGCACGGTGAGCACCGCGCTCACCCCGGTCGGCGTGACGGCCGTGGTCAGCCCGGCGATCAGCGCGGCGACGCCCAGCCAGAAGTACGGCGCGCGCGTCCGGCCCATCTTCAGCAGCGCCGCGACCAGCGCGGACGTGCCCAGCGCGACGAACGGCTCCGGCCGGATGCCCAACCCGAACGGCAGCCAGCAGGCCAGGAAGAACACCGCGGTGAGCAGGTGCAGCGGCAAGCGCCGCGTGCCTCGGCACACCGGCAGGACGATGCCGCGGCTGACGACGAGCCAGGTCAGCAGCCCGGCGAGCGCGCTGGGTACGCGCAGCCAGGCGGGCGCGAGGCTCTCCTCCGACACCCACCGCATCAGGTGCTGGACCAGCGTGAACGGCGTTTCGGAGGCGTTGAACCAGCGGTAGTAGTTGCCGATGTCGCCGGCGTCGTCGTAGTTGCGGACGGTCATCATCGCGAAGCCGTCGTCGTCCGTGAGCGGCCCGATCACCAGCCAGCCCGCCAGCACCGCGGCGACCAGCGCGTCGACCGGCAGGAGCAGCGGCGACACGCGGATCGCTCCAAAGGCGGGCGGGGCGTGGATGAACAGCAGCACCAGCGACACGAGCGCGAGCACCAGCGCGGTCGTGATCAGGGTGCTCTTGATGTCGGTCGGCGAGGTGTCGAACCAGGAGAAGGTGCGCGCGGTGACCGAGAGCCCGGCGAGCTCCGCGGGCTCGAGATCGGTGGCGAAGGTGAAGATCTCCGGCGCCGCCATGCCGGGCAGCACGATCGGAGCCCGGCCGCCCGCGGTCACCACGGATCGCGTCGAGTCCGCGTGGATCGCCAGGTCGCAGGTGCCGGGCGGCAGCGGGACGTGGTACTGGTCGAGGACGAGCTCCGGCCTTCCGTCGCGGGTGGTCAGGACCAGGCCTTCGCGGTCGCTGCCCGGCGGCAGGGTGGTCAGCACGGTTGTTCGCGCCGGCCGGTCGAGCGCGGCGCGCAGCACCGGGCACGGCACGGACGCGTCGAACGACGCGGGTCGATACGGCGCGAAGAACGCGGTCGTGGACCGGGCCTCGGCGGTCGGCCAGCTCACCTCGGTGCGATCCACCCAGACGGGCGCGAACGGCAGGGCGAGCGCGCAGCCGAGCCCGACGATGCCGATGCAGCACGCCAGCAGGTGCGCCACCCACAGGCCGAAGCGGGATCGCCTCGGGTGGTCGGCACCGGTTTCGTCGGTCTGCGGCTCCGCCGGCGGATCGAGCTGCGCCGGACTGCTCAAGTATTTCACCGCGCTCCTCGCAGATCGGAAATTTCCTCGCCTGCTCAATCCTGGCCAACGCTGCGCGTGACGCGCGGCGGCGGCGCGCCGAATTCGTCCAGCCGATTGACGATCGGGGAGCCGCACAGGTTGCCCACATGTTGGCCGCGGGTGGCAACGCGGCGTCCCGCTTCGGCGTGCACGTGTCGGACAGACGGGAGCGACATGGTGGGCGTTGCGGAAGTTTCGGTCGTGGGCGAGCAGCGGGAACGGACTCGGGCCAGGCCCTCGTTCGGGATGCCGCTGGCGGTCGGTGTCGTGGCCGCCGCGCTGTTCTGGGTCGTCCACGGCGCCCTGATCGACGACAGCTACATCACGCTGAGCTATGCCCGGAACCTGGCGTTCCACGGCCATTGGGGCCTGATCGGCGCCGAGGTGTCGAACTCCGCGACCGCGCCGCTGAACGTGCTGGTGCTCGCCGCCGTCATGGAGGTGGTGCGGCAGCCGGTCGTGGCGCTTGGCGTCGTGTTCGTGCTGGCCAACGTCGTGCTCGCGGTGTCGCTCCGCAGCGCGGCGCGGACCAGCGGATTTCCCGGTTGGACGGGAGCGCTGGGAGCGCTGCTGGTGGCGGCGAACCCGCTGGTGCTCTCGACGGTGGGCCTGGAGATGACGCTCGCATCGGCCCTGCTCGGCGTGCTGCTGCTGGCGGCGGTGCAACGCCGGCCGGTGCTGTTCGGCGTCGCCGCCGGGCTGCTCGCCCTGACCAGGCTGGACCTCGGTGTGTTCGTGCTGGTGGTGCTGATCGGCAGGCCGGGCCTGTGGCGCGGCTGGTGGCGCTGGCTGTTGGCGGCCGCGGCGATCACGTTGCCGTGGTTCGCCTTCAGCTGGCTGTACTTCGGCTCGGCCGTCCCGGACACGCTGGTGATCAAGCAGCTGCAGAAGTCTTGGGGCGACTGGGACTTCAGCAACGGCCTGGAGCTCTACCACGGGGTTTTCCCGACGGCGGTGGTGGTTTCGCTGATCCCGGCCGCGCTCGGCCTGGTGTGCTTACCGATCGCGTGCGTGCTGCGGGCCTTCCGCCGCGCCGCGTCGCTGTGGCCGTGGGCGCTGATCGGGCTCGGCGCGGTCGCGCACTACTACGTCTACACGCTCATGGGCGTTCCGCCGTACCACTGGTACTACGCGCCGAGCCTGATCGGGCTGTCGTTGTTGCTGGTCGGAGGCATCGGCGCGGTCGCGGCGGCCCGGTGGTCGTTAGCGGCGTTGGCCGGGTGCGCGGTGTTCGCGGCGCAGGCCTGGTTCGTCGGGCAGCACGGCCTGCCGTGGCGCGAAGCGGCGATCACGACGAACTGGGCGACGGCCGCCGACTACGAGCGCATCGGCACCGACCTCGGGCGCCTCGTCGGCGACCGCACGGTGTCCAGCCCGGGCGAAATCGGTGCGCTCGCGTACTACTGCGACTGCGCGATCGTCGACGGCTTCTCCGACCGCGGCTACCTGGCGCCCCAGATCCAGCAACGCCTGGCCGACGCGACGCCGTTCGTCCGCGCGCTGCTGGAGTTCAACTACCGCCACTTCGTCCCGGCCGAACCGCGCCCGATCGACGAGAATCTCCGCCGCGAACCCGGTCCCGGCCCGGACCCGCGCTGGAACATCGACTCGAACTGGGCGGAACCCGCCCACCTGCTCCTGGAACCCCGCTGACGCCAGGTTTCCGCTGGTCACCACCCGTGCGTGTTTTGTGCTGCCATAGCGACACAAAACACGCACGGGCCTGGACCTGCGGAAGTACGTCAGCGTGAACCAGTTCCCTCGCGCAGTGCGAGCACGCGGTCCTCGCGTTCGACGAGGTGGTACAGCGGGCCCAGCAGCAGAACCGCGTCCGCGCCGTCGTCGTCGAACGGCAGATCCCGCGCATCGCCGACGCTGAAGCGGAGCTCAGCGGCGCGTCCGCCTGCTCGCGCGATGCCGCAGCCGCGGATTCCACGTGCGGCGGCCAAAAATCGATCAGGTGCACCTGATATCCGTTGCGCGCCAACGGAATTGCGTACGACCCGTACGCGCCGCCGACATCGCAGACCACGGCCGGAGGCGGCGGCAGGAACCGTTCCAACAGCTCGGTCGTGCGGAGCGCTTCCAGCAATCCCCATGTGGAGAGCCGGTCGCGCTCCGGGTCGAGTCGGTAGTAGGACGAGATCGCGTTCTCGAAGTCCTCCATGCGTTCGACGCTATGCACGGGCGCAACTGAAAATTGTCGCGGCGGAGCTCGGCTGCAGCCCCAACCCGGCAACGGGTTCCTCGGGATCGGCCGTCGCGAACGCGTGGAGCAGATCCATGAAGTTGCTGTGGTGCTCGGCGTTCTCGGCGGCCCCGTACAGGCTCGGGTTGGCGTTGAAGTCGATGCGCAGCGAGCCGTCCGAGCGGTCGTACACGTTGATCGTGAGGTCTTCGACGGCGCCGTTGCTCAGGTTGTGCAGCTTCACCGGGTGTTGCCCGAAGTGCAGGTTCGGGGTGTATCCCATGATGTTGATCGCTGGGGGCTCGGTCACGATCCCGGCGTCCGCGATCCCGAGGTCGTGGGCGAGGAGGCAGGAGGGGTACCGCTGGTGCTGCATCACGCCGCGCGCCCGCGCCGCGGTGTGCCGCAGGAGTTCGCCGGTGGTCATTGCCGGATCCATTTCGATCCGCAGCGGCGGCGCGTTGGTCACCATGCCCGGCACGGATCGCGCCACCGGCCCTTTGCGGCCGGCCACCACGAGTTCGAGCACCAAGTCGTGAGCGCCGGTCGTCCGCTGCAGGTAGAGCGCGAGTGCTGCCATCGCCACGGTCGGCAGGCTGCACCGGGCTCGCCGCGCCAGATCCCGCAGTTGATCGACGACCGGGGCCGGCACCTGGCCGCTGTTCCGCAAGAAGCTGTGCGCGGTCGGGGCGCTCTTGCCGGCCAATGTCGTGATGGCCGGAAGCGGGGACAACTGCTCCATCCAGTACTCGTGGTCCCGCGCGAACTGCTCGGAATTCCGGTACCGGAGATCGTCCTCGATCAGTTCGCGCAGCGAGCCCAAGCCGCTGGGCGGGCAGTCCTGCCCCTGTTCGAGCGCCGTGTAGACCTCGGCGACGCGCTGCAGGAAGAGCCCGAACCCGAAGCCGTCCATCACGATGTGGTGCGCGCGGACGTAGAGCAAGGACCGGTCGTCGGCCAGGACGAAGACGGTGAAGTTGAACGGGAGATCGCGCGTGAGGTCGGTGGTCCGGCGCAGGTCCGCCTCCATCTGCGCCAGTGCCTCGGGCAACGGGTCGAGCGCCGTCCGCAGGTCCACCACCGGCAGCGGCCAGTCGCGCATCTGCCCGACCACCTGCCAGGGGCCGTCGGCATCGATCTCGAATCGAACGCGGAACGCGTCGGTGTCCTCCACCGCCTGGCGCAGCGCGATCTGGAGCAGTCGCAGGTCGGCGGGCCCCTGTATGTCGAGGTATTCGGCGGCCGCGTGGATCGGATTTTCCGGATCCGCCTGCTGCGCGAGCCAAACTACGGTCTGCGATGCGGTAAGTGGCAGGCGATCACGATCATCCGGCATGTGTCTCCCTCAACAAGTGACGCAGAGTGGACGGAAGTCTACAAAGAGTAATGATCGTCTGCTTGGGGAAACACGCCCAGTCGCCAGACCACGAACGAACGACGTCCGGCCGGCCCGGACAGATCGCGTGCACCGGTTGTCGGTAGCGACGCTGGCTGCGACTCTGCCAGGCTGGGTCGGGTTGATCATTCGGCTTTGGGGGAGTTCGTGGGTTCGGGCGACGGAGTGCGCAACGATTCGGCGGCCTCGGTAGGTGGCCACAGCGTGCAAGCCGGGCACATCCACGGTGATGTGCACTTCCACCGCGGAACCGAGGACAGGTTGGTGCCGCGGCAACTGCCGCTCGCGGCACGGCACTTCGTCAACCGCGCGGTGGAGCAGGACGCGCTGACCACACTGCTCGGGGGCGCGAAGACCGAGGGATTCGTGCTGATCTCGACCGTCGACGGCATCGCCGGGGTCGGCAAGTCGACGCTGGCGGTGCACTGGGCGCACGGCATGCGAGACCGCTTCCCGGACGGCGAGCTCTACGTGAACCTCCGCGGCTTCGACCCCGCCGCCGAGCCGGTGAAGCCCACCGAAGCACTGGCGGCTTTCCTGGCGGCGCTTGGTGTTTCGGGCGAGCGGATGCCGCAGGACGCCGAGGCGCGCGCCGCGTTTTTCCGCAGTCTGGTGCACGGCAAGCGCATGCTGCTCCTGCTGGACAACGCCCGCACGGCCGAACAGGTCCGCCCGCTGCTGCCGAGCAGCCCGAGCTGCCTGGTGCTGGTCACCAGCCGAAACCGGTTGCACGAACTGGTGGTCCGGGAAGGCGCGACGCGGATCGCGCTCGAAGTGCTGACCGACGACGAGGCCGAGCAACTGCTGGCCCGCTACCTCGGTGACGAGCGGGTGGCGGCCGAACCGGAAGCGGTGCGCGAACTGGTCCGGCACTGCGCCGGACTGCCGCTGGCGCTCGGTATCGCAGCGGTGCGGGCGGCCGAGAACCCGGATTTCCCGCTGGACGAACTGGTGTCGGAACTCCAAGACGAACGGGACCGCCTCGACGCCCTCGACGCGGGAGGCGTGACGGGAGTCCGAGCGGTCTTCTCCTGGTCCTACCGCTCACTCCGTCCCGAAGCGGCCCGCATGTTCCGCCTGCTCGGCCTGCCGACCGGCCCGGACATCAGCCTCGCCGCAGCGGCAGACCTGGCCGGCATGGCGCCCCGCGAAGCGCGAGCTCTCCTCGCGGAGCTCGCCCGAGCCAGCCTCGTCGACCAGCACAAACCAGGCCGCTACCAATTCCACGACCTCATCCGCGCCTACGCAGGCGAATGCGCAGCAGCGGACGAAGCCCCCACGGACCGCGAAGCAGCGATCCGCCGCCTCCTCGACCACTACCTCCGCACCAGCAACGCGATCGACCGGCACTTCGTCGGCCATTCGCGCCAGTTCGCGCCTCAGCTTCCGGAGGCAGCCGTGACTGGACTCGTTTTCGAGGACGAGCATCAGATGTTGACCTGGTGGGACACCGAGCACGCGAATCTTGTAGCAGCGGTCCGTCAAGCGGCTCAGAGCGAGCCTGCGCGCACCTGGCAGCTCGCATACACACTCATGTACTTCTTCAAGCTGCGTGGGCACGTCGAGGACTGGATCAGCAGCTACGAACTAGGGCTTGCCGCGACGGAGCAAGTCGGTGAAACCAGCGCAAGGGCACAGCTGCTCTACGAACTCGGCATGCCGTACTTCGTACGCAAGCAGTTTGAGACTGCCCTGATCTATCAAGGTCAAGCACGGGAGCTCTTCGAAGCAGCCGGAGATCGCTACAGCACTGCGACTGCCTTGTCCGCGCTGGCCGAGATTCACATCGAACTCGGGGCGCTCGACGATGCACACCGATCTGCACAACGGGCGCTCGAAGTCCAGCTAGAACTGGGCGATCGTCACGGACAGGGCTACGCACACAACGTCCTCGCCGCCGCTGACGCTCGCCAAGGCGATATTTCGGCTGCACGTGCTCACTTTGCTGCGGCGCTGAGACTCTTCAATGAGGTGGGCGAGACGTTCGGTGCGACGTTCGCGATGCACGAACTAGCTGGTCTGCACATGGGTTCAGGTGAGCTGGACGAAGCAGTGGACATGTACCAGCAGGCTGTAGAACGTCGGCGCGAAATCGGCCATCGGCAAGGAGAAGCCCAGAGCCTGCGAGGCTTGGGCATCGCTCTCCAGGCGGAAGGCGACATCGAAAAAGCTCGCTTGTGCTGGCAGCAAGCTCTCACGATCTTCGATGAGCTTGGCGACCCCGAGGCCGATGAGGTTCGGCGGGATCTAGAGAGGTCAGATGAGTGAAGGGCGCCCCTCACGCGGTCTCAAGATGTGCTGTCGAGGCTGCGTAGGAAGCTGCGCCACTGGTCGGGGTCGAAGGTGAGCGTGCCGCCGTTGCGGTCTTTGGTGTCGCGGACTCCGACGACCTTCGGTGTCATCGCCACCTCTACGCAGTCGCCGCCGGAACCGTTGCTGTAGCTGGACTTTTGCCATGTTGCGCGAGATAAGTCGTCGTTGTCCATCTCGCGCACCCCTTGTCTCTACGTGAGCTCCCGGATAACCCGTTGGAGTGTAGCTACGGTGTCGGCTTCACTGGAAGCGACCGATTGCAGCAGCTCGAACGCGCGGGCATGGCGATCTATCTGCGTCGATCCATCGAGGTAGTGGCCGAAGACCGCGTCCTCCAAGTAGACGGTGCGGGCGCCGGAAGGTTTGCGCAGCCGGATGACCCGGAACGACGATCCCATGGCGGAGTGCGCTCCCGCTGCGAACGGGATGATCCTCAAGGTCACGTTCGGCAACTCGCTCAATCGGCAGAGGTGCTCAAGCTGTGGACGCATCACAGCGGGTCCGCCGATCGGACGCCGGATCACCGCCTCGCTGATCACGGCCGAGTACTTGATCGGGTCCTCGTCTGCGAGCCGGGCTTGGCGGGACGCGCGGGTGTTCGCCATCTGCTCGATCTCTTCGCCCGTCTTCTCCGGGTGCGTTGCTGCGGTTACGGCCATCGCGTACTCCGCCGTCTGCATCAGGCCCGGTATGAGTTCGGGTTCGTAGACATCGATCGACTCCGCGATGCTCTCCATCGTCACGAAACGCTTCACCCAGTCCGGGAAACGTACCTGCGTCCGCTTCCGGGCATCGCGTGCCAGCTGGAAGACCGCATCGGCCACCTCGTCATCGGCGCCGTACAGATCGACGAGCAGCCGGGCGTCTCCCGGGCTGAGGGTCGCGCGTCCTGTCTCGATCTTGCTGATCTTCGCCACCTGGCATTCGAGGGTGTCGGCGGCCTCGGATCGTTTCTTCCCCGCCGTCTCGCGCAGTTCTCGCAACATCTGGCCGAGCTGGAGCCGGGCGACCGGCGGGGTGGCGTTCATGAATATTCCTTCGAATTCGGAAATTGTCCGCCGCCTACGGTGGCACGGATTCGAAGGCTTTTCGATCACTCCATTAGGTACTGGCCAAGTGGATTGATCCAGTTCTACTGTTGACCTAGACGGCGGCCCGTGTGAGCTGCGCTCGCTTCCCCCCGGCCGGGCCGCCGTCCCTCTTAGTTTCGTTCACGTTTTTGCTTGGGAGGCAACCATGTTCGGAATTTCTTCGCTCGGGCCCGTTGTCTACTGGCGGCCTCATGGGGGTCAGCGGCATGCCCTGTGGCCTCCCGAGCTGCCTCGGGCCGGGCAGACCCGCGAGACCGTGTGCGGGCGGACCGTCACGTTGGCCGATCCGTCCGAAGTGGACTGGTTCGATCCGACCTGCGAGTTCTGCATGGGCAAGGCGCGAGAACTTCGCGATTCTCGGGAACGGGGGCCGGAATGATCGGCGCCGTCTGGATATCCGTGGCCGCGCTCGTGGTGCTGGCCGGGCTCGGGGTCATGCCGTTGCGCGGCGGGACCGGTCAGCACGCGCACTCCGGGCCCGGCACCTTGAGCGTCTGGCAGTTGCGCCAAAACGCGGGAGAGGAGTCGGAGAACATCGCGTGGCCGGCCGAGGACCCGGATCGGGGTCGTCACCACATGCGGAACGTCGACATGCTCTGCCACCGGTTGGCCCTCGCCGTCCTGGAACGCGGGGCGGCGCGGGCACCGGTGCCGATCGATGTGCGCCCGCCGAGGCTCGTTGGATCCCCAGGGGTACCGCCTCGGCGGGCACACTGACTGCGGGCACACTGACTGCGGGCACACTGACTGCGGGCACACTGACTGCGGGCACACTGACTGCGGGCACACTGACTGCGGGCACACTGACTGCGGACGCCCGGCTCGGGGCGCCTTCGGTCAGCGCTTCGGGTAGTCGACCACCTGGCCGCCTTCGCGGTGCCACTCGACGAACCCGTGCTCGAACTCGCTCGCCCGGCCAAGCGAATTGGGGTACTCACCCGTCACCGGGTAGCCCAGGTAGGAGCGCTCCCAGCCCAGCTGCGCCCAGCGGGCGCGGATTCCGCCGTACACCTCGTGGGCTCCGGTCTGCGGCGTCCAGTAGATCGACGCGCCGCCGGTGCCGGTGAAGTGGTTGAAGCGGCCGCGCCCGTCGGGCGTGCCCAGCTCGTCGGTGGTCGGGTAGCCGAGCACGCCGCCCGGACCGCTCAGCTCGACGTAGCGCTGCGCGATCACGCCCTGCACCGAGTGCGCCCCGGTCTCCGGGCTCCACACGATCCCGGCGGGCAGCACGCCGTCGCCGTTGAACTGGTTGTAGCGCCCGACGCCGTCCGGCGCGGCCAGCTCGTCGGTGGTCGGGTAGCCCAGCGGGCCGCGCTCCCAACCGGTCGCCGCCCACTTCTCCCGGATCGCGCCCTGCACCGCGTTCGGGCCGGACGGCTGGGTCCAGTAGATCGAGGCGTTCTCGCGCTGGGCGTCCGGTGTGAGGAAGTGGTTGTACGCGCCGAAGTTGTCCGGCGTGATCCGCGTGTCGGTCGACGGGTAGCCGAAGTGGGCGTCCTCGCCGAGCTCGCGGAAGTGCTCCAGGATCCGCCCGACGACCAGGTGCGCGCCGGTGCGCGTCGACCAGTAGATCGCCGAGTGGATCACGCCGTCCCGGGTCAGGAAATCGCTGTAGCGGCCGCCGCCGCCGCTGCTGGCCCGCTCGTCGGTGATCGGCACGCCGAGCTCGTCGTGCCCGCCGAGCTCCAGGAACCGGTCGTAGATCATCCCGCGGACGATCGTCACGTCCGTGTCGGGCGTCCAGTAGAACCGGGCGTGCGTGAAGTCCTGCCAGCGCAGGCCTTCGTCCTCGACGACCTCCGACCCGGCGGGCGCGCCGACCTGCTCCTGCTCCTCAGGAGACAGCGACTCGTACCGCTGCTGGATCGCGCCTTCGCCGGGGTCGGCTTCGCTCGGCGCGGACGTGGTCGGTTCCGGCGGCGCGGATGTGGTCGGTTCCGGCGGTGCGGATGTGGTCGGTTCCGGGGGAGCCGAGGTGGTCGGCTCGCTGGTGACCTCGGTGGACGTGCTCGGCGCCGAGGTCGTCGGCTCGGTCTGCGCGGCCGCTGGTGCGGCGGCGGCCAGGCCGGTGATCACTGCGGTGGCGGCCACGGCCGCCACGAGTCGTTTGACGTTCACTCGCAACCCTTTCGGTCAGGTCAACTGGTGATCGCCGGTGGAGCCGAAAAGGTTGCCTTCGTTTTCCGGGTTTTCCCCGAAGGCATTGTGAATGGCGAGACGGTCGGCGCGCACGACCCGAGAACGACGTGCTGTCGGTGGCGTTCCGTGGGTCCCCCTGACTCAGGGCAGGTGGGGGACCCACGGACACGGGCACCCGGTGAACCCCACTTCGCCAGGTATCCGCGCTTCCTCTGCGCGAAGCGCGTCGGGAAGTCACATTCCGGACGGAACGCTGCAACGGTTCCGTCATCACGATGATCGCCCAAGCGCCTCGAAACGTTGCCTTCGGGCCGAACATTTTTGGGCCCCTGGCGCTACCGCTCGTGACTCCCCTGGTCGGATACCTGGATGCCCGAGTTGCGCTCGATGTCCGGGTAGTCGTTGTCCGCCAGCGTCGGCAGGCGCGTCCAGCCCCACCGCGTCTCCTGATCAACGCGCAGGTCGTAGCGGCCCACCGGGTGCTGGTAGCGGATCACGAACACGTTTCCCCAGGTCAGCCGCGGCGGCCCGCCCGGGAGTTCGGCGGTCAGCCGGGTCTGCGTCCACTCCCGGGTCGTTTCCACCCACGCGCCGCCCCAATCCAGGTAGCTGATGTTGTCCAGCCACGCCGCGGGCAGCGTCTCGAACTCGGTGAGCCGTACCGCCGGGGTGTCGGTGATGCCGTCGCGGATGCCGACCTGGTCCACGCAGGGCCACAGCGGCGAGTTCACGTGGTTGGCCAGCACCGGCCGGCCACGGGTCAGGTCGGTGATCGGGCGGAACTCGGTCAGCTTCGGCTCGGCGACGGCCAACCACGACTGCGCGCCGGTCACCTGGTCGGCCGCGATGACCCGCGCGGCCTGCGCACCCGCCGGGATCGGGGCCGCGAGCTGCTGCCACTCGCGCAACGCCGACCGGCGCAACTCGGGGTGCAGCTCCTCGGTGACGACACCGCCGGGAAGCGCGAACTCCACCGAGAGTTCCTGGTCCGCGAGCCGGCCGGCCACGGGCACGGTCACGTGCGTGCCCGGACCCGACAGCGGGTACCAACCGGTGACGAGCCGACCGACGCCCGGCGTCGTCCCGTCCGGCCGGTCGGTGTTCCAGACCGCCACCGGCTCCGGCCACGGACCGGGCGGCAGCACCTCGCCGCGCTGGAAATCGCCGGAGAGCTCCGGCGCGGTCGCTGCGCCGAGGTTCCCGGAAGGCAACTGCACCCGAACATCGCTGGCCAGGCCGCAACCGTCACCGAACAGGGTTTGCACGCCGGAACGCGCCACCGTCCAGCCCGGTGCCTGCCCGATCGGCGCGTAGCAGAACAGGGCGATCAGCAGCAGCACCGAACCGATCGAGGCGGCGCCCAGCACCGCGCGGTCCGGGCCCACGCGCACCAGCTCGCCGCGCTGCCGACGCCACCTCGCCCACAGGTACGCGGCCACCGCGACACCGACCCACAGCACCGGATTCCGCAGGTACAGCGGGCCGAAGTGCGGTTCGAGGTCGTTGGTCTGCTCGTCCGGGTTGAGGTGCTCGCCGAAGCGCTGACCGGCGTCGGAGAACGGAATCCACCAGTTGTCCCCGGCGAAGCTCAACGAGATCGCCCCGATGATCAGCACCATGCTGGCGCCGACCACCACCGGCCCGGCCCGCCGCGGCAGCGGCGAACGCAGCAGCGCCGCCGCCAGCAGCACCGTCGGTGCCGCGGCCACCGCGTGGAAGTGGCTGACCCACTTGGTCGGGCTGAACGCGATCAGCACCAGCGCGATGGCCGTCGTGATCGCGCTGGTGAGCAACAGGCGGCGGATCGGGTCGCGGCCCATGCCGCCGCGCCCGCTGGCCAACGCGACCACCGCGACGATCGCCAGCGTCAGCAGCACCGGCAGCCGCCGCGCCCAGCCGGCCGTTTCCAGCAGCGTGTTGTAGTGCTCGAACTCCTCGTACCAGGGGAACGACAGGTAGTACCAGCGGTGGATGTCGGTCGCTTCGAGCACGTCGCCGAGCGTCGCGTCGGCGAAACCCACCGGCACCACGACGGTTGCCGAAGCGGCGGCCAGCAGCAGCGCGGCGACGCGGCCCGACCAGGGCTGTCGACGCAGCCAACGCAGCAGCCACGGCACGCTGAGGACCAGGGGCGCGGCCGCGACCAGTCCCGACGGCGAAGCCGTCATCGCCAGCGCCGCGAACATCGTCGCCACCGCCAGCGCGCCGATCGAATGGCGCAGGTAGGCGGCCTCGGCGAAGAGCAGGGCCGCCGCCGCGCACATGACGATCACCGGCTCCGGGCGCAGCGACATGCCGTACGACAGGAACCAGACCAGGTGCGCCACCAGCAGCGCCCACGGCACGGCGCGGAGCTCGGCCGCGCGCCCGAGCAGCGTCGCGAACACGATGCGCAGCAGCACCCAAGTCACGAGCCCGCAGAACATCGGGACCAGCCGCATCCACCACAGCGACCAGCCGCCCAGCTCGCCCCACCACTGGAGCAGGTACTGGCTCAGCACGAACGGGTTCTCGGTCGCGTTGAACATGTAGACGAAGTTGCCGAGGTAGCCGGTCCCGCCCGCGTTGCGGGCCATCATCAGGTACCAGCCGTCGTCCATGTTGACCGGCCCGAGCACCACCCAGGCGGCGGCGACCACCACCATGACGGCGTCGGCCGCGGCGAACCGGGGGACCGTCAGGACCCGCATCGACTGCCGCCCGCGCCAGCGCCGCCAGGCGACCACCAGCAGCGCGATCAGGCTCGCGGCGTGCGCCAGCAGGAGCGCGATCTTCCAAGCGATGGGGGAGGATTCGTAGCGGGCATCGGTGTGCAGCGCGACCCGCAGGCCGTCGACCGCGCCGGTCGTGGACAGTTCGGACACCTGCGGGGGAAGCAGGTCCGGGCGGTTGATCAGGAGCGCGCCGTCCCGGAAGACGCGGATGCCGTCGGCGTCGGCCAGCACCCGGTACTCGCACTTCGCGCGCAGCGGGTCGGCGAGGATCTCCTTGCCGTCGACCAGGAATCGCGCTTGCCCCGCCTGTGCGACCACTTCCAGGCCGGGGGCGTCCGGGGCGTGCGTGCGCAGGGCCGCCGCGGGGCTGGTGCGCAGCGTCTCGCACGGGACCGTGGCGTCGAAGTCCAGCGGCCGGTACGGCGACAGCGGCAGCACCGTCGACGGCGTCGCATCACCGGCCTTCGGCCAGGTGACCAGGGGCGCATCCGCCTTGACCGGCGCGAGCACCGCGAGCAGCCCGAACAAGATCGTCAGTCCGGCCAGCGCGGCGAGTCGGAGGTTGCCTCGCCGCGGCGAGTCTCCGGGCGCGAGGTCGTGAACGGTTGGCGGAACTACTCCCATACTCTGTTGACTTCCGACCACCCCTCGGGGTTTGCCGTCCCGAATCACGAGTCGGTCACGACTCGTGGAACGCCCGGTCGGACCCCGTCGCGGAGGCGCCCGACGAAGTTCCGTTTCCCCTGGTGAAACCCCTCATCAGGTTCACTGGCCGGCCAGCTTCGTTCGATCCAGGCGCCCTGGCGCGGGCACCGGTCGCGGTCCACCGCGGAACCGGAAACCGGTCGACCAGGCGTGCCGGTACTCGAAGACGGCGAGCGCCAGCGTCGAGGCCAACCCGCAGAGGTTCAGCGCGAGCCACAGCGGGATGGGGACGCCCTTGGTGTCGAGCTGGATGATCTCCTGAACGGTGATCAGCAGCACGAAGAACACCGAGGCGACCGGCGCGAGCAGCGGGTGGATCTCGCTCATCCAGAAGCTGGTGCGCGCGGCCCAGTAGAGCGTGCAGACCCAGAAGGTCGCGTACCAGCCGATCACGACCACCGCGATCAACACCAGGAGCAGCTCTGTCAGCGAGTCGACGAAGTAGCGGCCGCCGTCGGCGGCGAAGAACACGGCCAACGGCAGCCCCAACGCGGCCAGTCCGAGCGCCCCGCGCCCCAACATGCGCCGGCCGCCGGAGAAGAGCTCGGAGCGGAAGCCGGATCGGGTTACGGCGAGCAACACGAGGAACGGCAGGGGCGCGGCCAGCAAGGCGTAGCCCGCGGTGCGCAACGCCTTGCCGTAGTTGTCGCTCAAGACTACGAACGGCGAGAGGTAGCCGTTGGTCGCCACCAGCACCGCGAGCAGGCCGACCACCGACCGCCAGAACGCCAACCGGTCCAACGCCCGGTCCCGCCGCCGCGGCCCGACCCGCGGTTTGTACAGGAACTTGGCGGTGAGCCACGGGAAGACTAGGTGCGCGATCACGCGGAACGCCAGGATCACGTGATCGGGCTTGATCTCGCGGGAGCGTCTCGGTTGTTCGGCTGACATCTGGCCCTCGTGCGGCGCGGAATCGGGCTGACGGTGCATCGTGGTGCACCGTGCTGATCACCCTGATTCTTCGCGAAGGCTGCGCGATTTTCCTGCACAACGCGGGAACAGGCGGGATAACCCTCGGCATCGTAGGGCTTTCCCTTCCCCCGAGTGGCCCAATTCGCCGGCGTGCGAAGCCGAATTCCCGTGCCGCCCAGCCGGTTCCGGACAGCCCGGACGACGAAGGGCCGCCGGGGCGATGCCCCGACGGCCCTCCGAGAGGTCGGATCAGATCGGCAGGCGGCGGAAGATGGCGCGCGGCACGTGCCGCAGGATCGACATCACGAACCGGAACTGCGCGGGGGCGTACACTAGCGGGCTGCCCTTGCGGACGCCGTTCACGATCACCTCGGCGACGCTTTCCGGGGTGTTCGCCATCGGCGCAGCCTTCATGCCCTCGGTCAGCTTGGTGTGGGTGAAGTTCGGCCGCACGACGGTCACCTTGACGCCGTGCTCCTCCAGCGCGTAGCCCAGGCCGGAGAAGAACACGTCCAGACCGGCCTTCGAGGAGCCGTAGACGAAGTTCGACCGCCGGGCGCGCTCGCCGGCGGGCGACGACATCACCGCGAGGTTCCCGTGGCCCTGCTTGCGCAGCTTCCCGGCCAGCAGCACGCCCAGCGACACCGGGGCCACGTAGTTGATGTCGGCCACCGCGCGGGCCGCCTCGACGTCGGCCCAGCCCTTCTCGTTGTCGCCCTGGATGCCGAAGGCGATCAGCGTGACGTCGACGTCTCCGTCGGCGAAGGCCTTGTCGATGACCTCGGCGTGCGTCTCGGACTTGCGGGCGTCGAACGTCAGGATCGACACCGTGCTGCCGGTCTTGCGGAGCCGCTCGGCGGCGGCGTCCAGGCGCTCCTGCTCCTCCGGGCGGTCCGCGAGGATGATCCGCAACGGGCGCTGCTCGGCGTACTTCTGCGCCGTCGCGAGGGCGATGTCGGAGGTGCCGCCGAGCACAAGCAGGGACTGGGGGTTTCCAACGGCGTCGATCACAGCTCAAGCCTCCGGCTCATGTCTGAAGCGAAAATGCCTTCGGGGTCAACGGATTGACGAATCTTGCGGAACTCGTCGACTCGCGGATACATCTGGTGGAACGTCTCCGCCGTGGTCCGCGAGTCCTTCGCGGTGTACAGCCGACCGCCGATGCCGAGCACCATCTCGTCGAGATCGGAGCACAGCCGGGAAAGGCCCGGCTTGATCGGGAAGTCGACGCAAACCATCCAGCCGGGGTGCGGGAACGACAGCGGTGCCCGGTTGCCCTCGCCCATCTGCTTGAAGACGTTGAGGAACGAGTAGTGCCCGGAGTGCGCGATCTTCAGCAGGATCCGGCGCAGGTCCTCGTGCGCGTTCAGCGGCGTGCTGAACTGGTACTGGAGGAATCCCTTGGAACCGTAGGCCCGGTTCCACTCGCCGAACATGTCCAGCGGGTGGTAGAAGGCGGTCAGGTTCTCCACCACGCCGAGCTTGCTCTTGGGCGACTTGCGGAACCACGCCTCACCGAGCGCGCTGAAGGTCAGCTTGTTGGCCAGCCCGTTGGGGAACACGTCGGGCAGCGTCGCCAGCTTCGGCGCGTCGAACTTCAGCGGGTCCGCGCGCAGCTTCGGGGGCAGTTCGTCCAGCTTGGCCAGCGAGCCACGGCTGAACGCGGCGCGGCCCAGCTTGGCGCCGGTGGAGATGGCGTCGAACCAGCCCGAGGAGTACGTGTAGTTGTCCTCGGAGCCGTTGCTGACCAGTTCGAGCGTCTCGTCGAGGTTGTCGGTGCGCTCGAGGTCGGCCAGGAAGTACGCGGTCTCGGTCCGGGTCATCTTGATCTTGGCCCGAACGATGATGCCGGTGAGGCCGATGCCCGCGACGGTCGCCCAGAACAGCTCCGACTCGGGGCCGTCCGGCGTCACCGTCCGGACCTGCCCGTCCGCGGTGATCAGGTCCATCGACAGCACGTGGTTGCCGAAACTGCCCGCGCTGTGGTGGTTCTTGCCGTGGATGTCGTTGGCGATCGCGCCGCCGATGGTGACCTGGCGGGTGCCCGGCAGCACCGGAACCCACAGGCCGTGGGGCAGTGCCGCCTTCATCAGCTGGTCCAGGCTGACGCCGGCGTCCACGTCCACGATCGCGGTGTCCGGATCGATGTCGTGGATCCGGTTCAGCCGGGTCATGTCGATGACCACGCCGCCGGCGTTCTGCGCGACGTCGCCGTAGCTGCGGCCCAGACCGCGGGCGAGGACGCCGCGGTCGTCGGCGGTGCGCACCGCCTCGGCGATCTTCTCGACGTCAGCGGTGCTCAGCACGCGCGCCCGGGTCGGCGCGGTGCGGGCCCAGCCGTAGAGCTCCTTGGTTTCGAACGCGGTGGTCATCAGAGACTCAGCCTCCGGGACAGGTCGGAGCGGAAGATGCCCTCCGGGTCGACCGAGGCGCGGATCTTGCGCCACTCCTCGATCCGCGGGTACATCTGCTCGATCATCTCGGCCGACGTGCGGGACTCCTTGGCCAAGTACAGCCGGCCGCCCGCGTTCAGCACCATCTCGTCGAGCTCCTGGCACAGCCGGTCCAGGCCCGGCGTGATCGGGATGTCGACGGTCAGCGTCCAGCCCTTGCGCGGGAACGACATCGGCGCCCGGTTGCCCTCGCCGAAGGTCTTGAGCACGTTCAGGAACGACACGTGGCCCGACGAGCTGATCTTGTCGATCGAGCGGCGGAACATCGCCTCCTGCCCGAAGGGCACCATGAACTGGTACTGCAGGAAGCCGCTCGGGCCGTACACCCGGTTCCACTCGCCGACGAGATCCAGCGGGTGGAAGAACTGGGTGATGTTCTGCACCAGGCCGAACTTCGTCGGCGCCTTGCGGTACCAGACCTCGTTGAACGCGGTGATGGTGAACTTGTTGACCAGGCCGTTGGGGAAGATCGGCGGGGCGGTCATCAGCTGCGGCGCGTTGAACTTCAGCGGATCCTTGCGCAGCTTCTTCGGCAGGTCCTCGATCCGGGCCGAGTTGCCGCGGGTGAGCAGCGCGCGGCCCAGCTTGTCGCCGCGGGCCAGCGAGTCGAACCAGGCGACCGAGTAGACGTAGTTGTCGTCCGAGCCGTCGGTGAAGTGCTCGATCAGCTCGTCGAGGTTCTTCGTCTGCACGTTGTCGACCAGGAAGTACGCGGTCTCGACGCGCTTGAGCTTGATCGTCGCGTTGACGATGATGCCGGTCAGGCCCATGCCGCCGACCGTGGCCCAGAACAGCTCGGAGCCCTCGCCGTCCGGGGTCAGCGTGCGGACCTCGCCGTCGGCGGTGAGCAGGTCCAGCGACAGCACGTGGCTGCCGAACGAGCCCTGCGAGTGGTGGTTCTTGCCGTGGATGTCCGAGCCGATCGCGCCGCCGATGGTGACCTGGCGGGTGCCCGGCAGCACCGGGATCCACAGGCCGTGCGGCAGCAGCCGGCGCATCAGCGTGTCCAGCGACACGCCCGCGTCCACGACAACGGTCGCGTTGTCGACGTCGATCTGGTGCACCCGGTCGAGGGCGGTCATGTCGATGACGGTGCCGCCCGCGTTCTGCGACGGGTCGCCGTAGCTGCGGCCCAGGCCGCGCGCGATGACGCCGCGCTCACCGGCCTCGCGGACCGCCTTGGCGATCGCCTCGACGTCCGGGGTGCTGACGACGTGCGCCCTGGTGGGCGCGGTGCGCCCCCAGCCGGTCAGCGTCTGAAGCTCGTCCTTTACCGATCCCACCCAGCCGAGTCTATCCGCGCTGACCTGGCCGATACGGGCGGGTACATCCGGTCCCCGGCGGTGTGCGATGCGTCATCGCTACACTCGTTCGGGACGTTCGCGGAGTTCGATCTCCCGCGTCTTCGGCGTCCAGCCGGGTGCCCCAGGTACCGAAGCCCTGTCGTCGGATCCCGAGGTGAACCAGTGGCCGTGGCCGAACCCGCAGCCCAGACCGAACAGAAGCGCCTAAGCGTCTTCAGCCAGCTACTCCGCTTCATCGTCATCGGCGGCGGCTGCGCCATCATCGACTTCGGCACCTACTCGCTGCTGCTCGGAGTGGCCGGTTGGCCGGTGTGGCTGTCGAAGTCGATCTCGTTCATCCTTGGCACCACCGCGTCGTACCTGATCAACCGGAAGTTCACCTTCCAGGGCGCGAACACCGGCAACACGAAGGCGAAGATGGGCGCGTTCGCCGCGCTCTACGCCACCACGTTCTTCGTGAACATGGGCTCCAACCAGGTCCTGGTGATGGTGTTCAACGCGCAGGAACCGTGGCAGTTCACACTTTTCTGGGTCATCGCACAAGGCCTGGGCACGCTGATCAACTTCATCATGCTCAAGGTGCTCATCTTCCGCGACTGATCCCACGGCACTTCGAGAAGCTCCGTTTCTGCTGGTGAAGGCTCGTGAGCACTTTGGATTGCTATAGCGCTCCAAAGTACTCACGACACCTGACCAGCGGAAACGGAGCTTTCGTCTGTGCAGGGCCTGGCGCTGCGCGCTCGTGAGCGTTCTTACCGGTAAGAACCGGAGTCATCGCTCACGAGGGTTCAGTTGCGGAAGCCGGTGCCGCGCGCCGGGGCGCCGTAGGCGTCGGAGCGGGTCTCTTCGATGTGCGCCGTGGCCACGTGTGCGAAGTTCACCGCGAAGCGGCCGCCGTCGGCGGTGGTGAGCGACTTCGTGTGGCCGTTGGTCATCAGGTCGGCGAGCTCGTCGCGGAGCGCGTCGGCCTCGGCCGGGTCGAGCGCGATGTGCAGCGGCTGGCTGGCTCCGGCAAGGTGCAGCACGAGTCCGGGTCGTGTCTCGGGCATCGGATCTCCCAATCGCAGCGGTTTCCTTGACGGTCAAGGACCTCCGCTCCAGCGCACCACGAACCGCGCTGCCCCGGCACCCGATTTCACCCTCAGCGCACCCGAAAAACCCCAGATCACCGGCGATTTTCGCGCACGGCGTCTCGAGCATGCCCGGAACGGACGAGGGCCCCGCGACGTGGTCGCGAGGCCCTCGCTCAGCGGGCTACTGGTCGGGCTCTTCTTCCTCCGGCGGTTCGAAGGCCTTCACGTCGTTGCGGTCGTCGCTGCTCGGAACGTCTCCTGGCAGGTGGACCGTCTTCGACAGCGGGCCCGGCGTCCAGGTTCCCCAATGGGTTTCCTGGTGCACGTCCATCGCCGCCTGCGCGGGCAGCGCGTCCGGTTCGTACGGGTCGACCGCGTACAGCGAGCCCCAGTCCCGGTGGATGTTGTTCTTCAGGTACGTCGGCAGCTCGCGCATGCTGGTCGACACGTTGAGCCAGCCGAACGGCCCGCCCGCGTCCGGCGACGACCAGCCCTGCCCGATGTCGCGCACCTCGGCCCCGGCCGCCACCCGGAACTTCGGGATCTCGGCGATGCCGTTGTGCACGCCCGGCAGCTGCAGGCACGGGTGCACCAGCGCGGCCGTCCACTCCACGAACGTCGGCTGGTCCCGGACGAAGTCGGTCATGTTCACCAGCTGCGGCGCCCGCGGCGCGCTCACTGCCACCCAGCCGTTCGGGCCCAGCGAGTTGTCGATGGCCACCACACGCATCTTGGTGGCGCCTTCGGACTTGCCGCCGACGGTGAACCGGAAGTCCCGCCATGCCGGGCCGGGCTGCTGCACCACGTACTTGCGCTCGGTGATCTGGAATCCGGCGTCGGTGTCGTGGCCGAATTCCAGTGCCACCGAGTTCGCGCCCAGCTCCGCGCCGGCCAGCGAGAGCACCACCGGCACCTCGCCGGTCTTCGCCCGTTCCGGCAGGTCGTACCACTGGGTGCGCAGCTCGCCGGTGCCGAGCCCGGCAGGGTCGTAGCTGCCCCACACCGGCGCGTTGTCGTTGCCGAACTGGTGCGGCGGCTTCCAGTCGTTCTCCTGCATGCCTGCGCCGTCGTCGGGCGGCAGGCCGGGCCGGTTGAACCCGACCATCTTGGCCCGCATGTACTGGTCGGCGTCTTCCTTGCCCTCCAGCCGCTTCGGCGGGATGCCGATGTCCTTGTCCTCCGACGACGCCGAGGCGTCGGGCTGCTCGCCGGACACCCGCAGCATGCCGGACTGCGGGTTGGTCTCGACGTAGACGTAGTCGGACAGGCCGCAGCTGGAGCCGACGATCTGCTTGATGTTGTCGGAGCCGAGGCTGTAGCTGCCCCACTGCTTCTGGATGACCTTGCCGAAGTTGGCGAGCTCGAACAGCACCAGCAGCGCGCACAGGATCGACAGCGGCGCGGTACCCAGCCGCAGCGCCCTGCTGCGCTTTTCCTCGCGCCCGAAGCGCTCGTCGACGACCTTCGGGTTGTTCTCGTCGATGCGCAGGTGCTCGATGAACGCCACGATCAGCGCGATCCCGGCGACGCCGAGGAAGATCGTGCTCAGGTTGTAGCCGCTGATCTGCGGCGGCATGTTGAACCACGGCACGCCCCAGCCGGAGACGTACCACCAGGCGTTCGGGCCGGTGGCAGTGAAGGCCAGGATCACCATGAGCATCGCGAGGAAGCCCGCCCGGTTGCGCCGGGAGCGCAGCACGGTGCTGCTGGTGGCCAGCGCGGTCAGCGCCGCCAGCGCACCGCCGAAGGCGGCGAAGATGCCGAAGTGGTGGGACCACTTGGTGGGGGTCAGGACCAGCACCACGAAGGACAGCGCGGTGATCGCGAGCAGCCGTCGGCTCGGGCCGAGCGCGGCGCCTCGGATGCGGCCGCGCCGCAGCAGCACCACGGCGCAGGTGGCCAGGCAGAGCATCACCAGCAGCACCGGGAACCGGCGGGTCAGCGAGCCGTCCGGCGTCTGGCTGAACAGCAGGTTGTAGCGGCTGAGCTCCTCGTACCAGCTCTGGCTCGGGCCGATTTCGGTGCGCAGCTCCGTGGCGTCCATCACCGACTGCCAGGTCTGGTCGGAGAACACCAGCGTCAGGATCACGAACCCGGAGGCCGCGATCGGCGCCAGCACCGGCAGCCAGCCGAATTCCTGGGCCCGCTTGCGCACCAACCGGAACAGCGGCTTCAGCGCCGCCACGAACGGCAGCACGGACACCATGCCGTGCGGGTTCGCCCCGACCGACAGGGCCGCGACGACCAGGCCCAGCGCGGCGGGCATCAGCCGCCCGGTCGCCACGGCGCGCTCGACCGAGCACAGCGCCAGCAGCGAGAACAGCACCACGACCGGCTCGGGCCGCAGACCGTTGTTGTAGGGCAGCCAGAACGCCAGGAACACCGCCGCGGCGGCCCAACCGGCGGCGTTGCTGCGCCGCACCTGCTGGCCGAGCCGGGGCAGCACCTCGCGGCTGATCAGCAACCAGCTGACGATGCCCATCAGCAGCGCGGGCAGCCGCACCCACGGCGTCGCCGTCGAGACCTGCACCCACAGCGAGTACAGCTCGTAGAACCAGCCGAACGGCGCCTCGGGAACGCCGAACCAGCGGAAGTAGTTGCTGACGTAGCCGAAGCTCTCGCGCGCCCGCGCGATGGTCAGGATGTAACCGTCGTCCGAGGTCATCGCGCCGACGACCCACCAGACGACCAGCGCACCGATCACCGAGGCGTCGCGGAACGTCGGCTTCCACCAACCGGCGGGGGCCCACTTCGGCGGGCGCCGGCCGGCGCGCACGTCCAGCCGCCGCAGGCAGACCACCGAGCCGATGAACGCCAGCACCGCGAGCACCATCGCGGCGCCCTTGATCGTGGTCGCCTGGCTCTCGTAGCGGTTGTCCACGCGGGCTTCGAAGGACAGGCCGCGCACGTCGTCGATGCCGTCGTTCAGCCCGGAGTAGATGCCGGTCAGCTGCGGGCGCTGGTCGCCGCGCAGGTTCGCCAGCGACTCGTCGCCGACGTTGGCCGTGGTGCCGTACGCGTCGGAGTGCAGCGAGAACGTGCAGTCGCCCGCGGGCAGCGGCACCGTGCCCACCTGCTGGCCCTTGGTCAGCATCGTCAGGTGGCCGTTGTCGACCTGCAGCGTGAGGCCGGTCAGCTTGCCGTAGTCCGACGACGGCGGGTTCGTGCTCAGCAGCGTGGCCGGGCCGTTGGTGCGGGCGTCCAGGCTGCGGATGGCGGCGCACGGCACTTCGGCGTTCAGCCACATCGGCGAGTAGCTGACCAGCGGCGCCGACACCGGCTTGGTGCCTTCCGCCGTCGGCCACTTCAGGGTCGTGATGTTGTAGTCGACCGGAAGGAACGGCACCGCCAGCGCGAGCACCGTGCCGAGCAGCCCGAAGACCGAGGCGAACAGCTTCAGCCGCTTGGCTGACGGTTGCCGGCGGTCGGTCTCGGATTGCGCCGAAGCATCGTCCGTTCGGCGGCTTTCTTCCTGGCCACTGAGCACGGATGGAGGATAGTAGTTGCTGGTACGGGCCCTTTCGCGGCATTCGGCCGGTGTGCAAGTGCCCACTCCGGCCGATGCCGTGAGCTGCGGGTCTCAGGCTGCTCTCAGGCCAGTCTCAGCGTCCTGTGACACGGCGGTGATCAACTCGAATCGGCTTGAACGTCGGTCTTCCCGGCGGCACTGCCACGTCAGGTAAGCGGCGAAGCCGCTTTATCTTTCGCCACGCACGCAACTCGCACCGCCGCGGGTTCTCAGAGGTCGTCTCGCGAGGACAGCCCCGATGCCGCGTATTGGTACATACACAAGTCGGGGATCCCATAGCCGAGACGGCCGCGGTGACTCCCGCAGGGGGGCCGCTACCCGCACCGCTATGCCAAATGAGTTGATTCATTCGTCAGCGTCGGAAGAAGCGCTCCTGCCGGCCCTGGCGGAGCAGGCGCAGCCACTCCTTGAACGCCTTCGGGTCGCGCTTCTGGCCGACGAAGTACATGCCGAAGCGGAGCACCTCCAGCGCGCCGATCTTCCGCATGCCCGGCTGCGACAGGAGGTAGCCGCGGTTGCGGTAGGTGTAGTAGCGCTTCACCGCGTCCGACGGGTCCTGGGCGTGGAACCGGCCGCCCAGCATCGGCTTGAACTCAGCCGAGCCGTCAGGGTGCAGGAATCGGGTCTTCAGCGTGGTGCCGAACGGCAGCCCGGAGCGGACCACCCTGCGGTGCACCTCCACCTCGTCGCCGCGGAAGAACAGCCGGTAGTCCGGCACGCCCACCACGTCCAGCGTCGAGGCGCGGAACAGCGCGCCGTTGAACAGCGACGCGATGCCCGGCAGGAAGTCGCCGTCGCCGAGCTCGCTGACCCGGCGCTTCCAGGTCAGGCCGCGGCGCAGCGGGAACGCCAGCTTGTCCGGGGTGTCGATGTTCACCACAACGGGCGACACCGCGGCGAGCCGCCGCTTCTTCGCGACGTCCAGCAGCGTCGAGAGCGCGTGCTCGTCGGCGGGACGGCCGTCGTCGTCGCCCAGCCACACCCACTCCGCGCCGATCGACAGCGCGTGCAGCATGCCGAGCGCGAAGCCGCCGGCGCCGCCGAGGTTGCGCTGCGAGACCAGGTAGGTCGACGGGATCGGGCAGTCGGCCACCACGTCCTGCGCGGGCTGGTCCGGACCGTTGTCGACCACCACCAGGTGATCGGGCAGTCTCGTCTGGCTCGCGATGACTTTCAGGGACTCGGCCAGCAGCTCGCGACGGTGCCTGGTGACGATCACCGCGACTACGGATCCGGCGGGCAGCTGCTGTGCGGAGTCGGTGCTCATGAGCCTTCTTTGCTCCCGATCGTGGCCGCGGATTCGCCGATCCGGGCGAGGGTTTCCTCACTGAGGTGCTCGAAGGGGTCGTAGCCCTTGTAGTGCGTCAGCACTTCGCGCAGCGACCCCTGCTCCCGCATTCCGCCCTTGTCCATCCAGATCGCGGTGCTGCACAGCTCGATCAAGAACTCGTCGGAGTGCGAGGCGAAGACCAGGATGCCGGATCGCTTGACGAGGTCGTTCAGCCGGTCCCGCGCCTTCTCCAGGAACTCGGCGTCGACGGCGCCGATGCCCTCGTCCAGGATCAGGATTTCGGGGTCGATGGAGGTCACGACGCCCAGCGCGAGCCGCACCCGCATGCCGGTGGAGTAGGTGCGCAGCGGCATCGCCAGGTAGTCACCGAGCTCGGTGAACTCGGCGATCTCGTCGATCCGCTTCTCCATCTCCTTGCGGTTCATGCCGAGGAAGAGGCCGCGGATGATGATGTTCTCGTACCCGGAGATCTCCGGGTCCATGCCGACGCCGAGGTCGAACACCGGCGCGACCTTGCCGACCACCCGCGCGCTGCCCCGGGTGGGCTCGTAGATGCCGCTGAGCAGGCGCAAAAGCGTCGACTTGCCGGCGCCGTTGTGCCCGACGAGGGCGACGCGGTCGCCGTGCCGCAGCGACAGGTTGATGTCGTGCAGAGCCTCGATGATCGGCACTCGGCTGTCGGTGCCGATCTTGCCGCCGGCCTTGCCGAGCACGGCCTTCTTCAGCGAGCGGGACTTCGCGTCGAAGATCGGGAAGTCGACCGCTGCGTTCCAGACGTCGATGCTGACCACAGTTCCTCAGCTCCCGATCAGACCCAGTAGGTGATGCGCGCGCGGTAGTTGCGCAGGACGACCAGTGCGAGCGCCCATCCCACGATCGTGCAGGAGAGGACCACGATCCAGTGGTACAGCAACTGATCCTGCCCGATCAGCGGGTCGCGGATGATTTCGATGTAGTGGAAGAGCGGGTTCAGGTCCGCGAGGTTCGCGCGCCAGCCGAGTTCCGGTGCCTTCGACTTCAGGATGTCGGCGTTCCAGACGATCGGCGTCATGAAGAACAGCAGCGTGGAGAGGCTGTTGATGACCGGCGGGATGTCCCGGAACCGCGTCGCGATGATGCCGAACACCAGCGCGACCCAGCCGCCGTTGAGCATCAGCAGCATGAAGGCCGGGATGGCCGCGATCACCGTCCAGCTGATCGGCATCTGGAAGATCGCCAGCACCACCAGGTAGACGATCATGTTGTGCGCGAACAGCAGCGACTGCCGCCACACCAGGCGCAGGACGTGCACGCTGATCGGCGAGGGCAGCTGTTTCATCAGGCCTTCGTTGGCGATGAAGACCTCGGTGCCCTCGGTCAGGCAGCCGAGGATGAAGTTCCAGACGATGAAGCCGACCGTCAGGTAGGGCAGGAACGTCCGGATTTCCTGGCTGAACAGCTGCGAGTAGAGCAGGCCGAGCGCCGTCGCGGTCATGCCCATGCCGATGGTGATCCATAGCGGGCCGATGACCGAGCGCCGGTAGCGCTGCTTGATGTCCTGCCATCCGAGGTGGGCCCACAGCTGTCGCTGTTGGAGCCCGTCGTTGATGTCCTTGAACGCCTTGCGCCAAGTCCGCGACGACGTTTCGGGGGGCGCGGGGGGGCTGTCTACCGTGCTCGTGGACTGCACAGTGCGTCAGAGTACCGACCACAGGTGTGCCCCTCCGGCGTGGGCATCACTCGAAGGCGTAGCGCCCGCCTGACGCCGGGCGCGCAGCCTCCACAGAGCGTCACAAGTACTGGCCGGTGCCTCGCTGGTGACCGGTTTCGACCTCGCCGCCGCTGCCCGCCGGCAGGCCCCGGCGCATCTGCTCCAGCTGGGCCCGGGCCGCCATCTGCTGCGCGAACAGCGCCGTCTGCAGGCCGTGGAACAGGCCTTCCAGCCAGCCGACCAGCTGGGCCTGGGCGATCCGCAGCTCCGCCTCGGACGGCGTCGACTCCTGGGCGAACGGCAGCGACAGCCGCTCGAGCTCCTCGATGAGCTCTGGGGCGAGGCCCTGCTCCAGTTCGCGGATCGACGACTGGTGGATCTCCTTGAGGCGGGTGCGGCTGGCCTCGTCCAGCGGCGCCGCCCGGACCTCCTCCAGCAGCTGCTTGATCATGGTGCCGATGCGCATCACCTTGGCCGGCTGTTCGACCAGGTCGTGGATGTCCTCGCCGCGCTCCGGCTGCTCGTCGGAGTTCATGGCGGCCCCGATCGGCTTGCCGTCCTCGCCGACGACGAACACCTGCGGCCGGCCCTCACTCGGATCGTGGGTCATGTCTCCATCCTGGCGGGTCGATGTCGGATCCGTAATTCAGGGTGCCTTGCCCATGGCCATCGATGCAGGCATTTGCCCAGGTAGATAGCCGTGCGTGGTTTGTGCTGCTATAGCGACAAAAAGTACGCACGGGTCCTGAGCAGGCGAAACCGGTGTCGCCGCGGGTCGTCGCCGGGGCGCGAGTGATGCGATATCTGCCACCCGGCAGCGAGATCTCCTCGCCTCGTACGTAACGTGTTCCCCATGGCGTTCGACGTCGCGGCTGTTCGCGGGCTCTTCCCCGCGCTCGGCGACGGGTGGGTGCACTTGGACGCCCCGGCAGGCATGCAGGTTCCTGAACAAGTGGCGACCGCGGCGTCAACCGCGCTGCGGGCCCCGGTATCCGGTCCGGGCGGGATCTTTCCCGCATCGCAGCGCGCCGAGGCGATCGTGGAGGCCGCCCGTCGCGCTTTTGCGGACCTGATCGGTGCCAACCCGGCCGGGGTGGTGCTCGGGCCGAACTCCGCCGTTCTGCTGCAACGGCTCGCCGATGCGCTCGGCGACGGCTGGATGATCGGCGACGACGTCGTCGTCTCCCGGCTGGACCACCCGGCCAACGTCGCGCCGTGGCAGCGCGCGGCGCAGCGCTCCGGCACCACGGTTCGGTGGGCCGAGGTCGACATCGAGACCTGCGAGCTGCCCACCTGGCAGTACCAGGAGCTGGTCACCCCGCGCACGAAGGTCGTCGCGATCACCGCGGCGTCGGGCGCGGTCGGCACCCGGCCGGACGTGCGGCAGGCCGCGGACGCCGCGGCGGAGCAGGGCGCGCTGGTGGTGGTCGACGCATCCGCGGCGGCGCCGTTCGTGCCGCTGGACATCACCGCGATGGGCGCGGACGTGGTGGCGGTGAACGCCTCGGCGTGGGGCGGGCCGCCGGTCGGCGCGCTGGTGTTCAAGAACCCGGCGATGCTCGATCAGCTGCCGTCGGTGGCGCTGGAACCCGGCGCGCGCGGCCCGGAGCGGCTGGAGCTCGGCCCGCACGCCTATCCGCTGCTGGCCGGGTTGGTGTCCTCGGTGGATTACCTGGCGGAGCTGGACGATTCGGCGGTCGGCCCGCGCCGGGAGCGCCTGCTGACGTCGCTGGGATCGGTGAAGTCCTACCAGGCGGGCCTGCTGGCGAACCTGACCAACGGGCTGCGGAAGCTGCGGCACGTGATGGTGATCGGTGACGCGATGCGCCGGGTGCCGTCGATGGCGTTCACGGTGAACGGGGTCAAAGCGGAGGACGCGGTGGAGCACCTCGCGGAGCGAGGAGTCTGCGCGTTCGCGGATCCGGGCACGCACGGGGTGTTCGCGGTGCTCGGCGTCGGAGAGGTCGGTGGCGCGGTCCGCGTCGGCCTGGCGCACTACACGAACGCCTCCGAAGTGGACCAGCTGATCCGGGCCGTCGCCGAACTCGACTGAAGCGCCCAGGCGCGTGCCGGTTGCGAGTGAACGGCCTGTTCGCCTGCTCTATCGGCGTGAACGGTCCGTTCGCTCCATCCCGCGACCTGCGCTGGCCACGGGTCGTGAGTGCTTTGGAGCGCTATGGCAGTCCAAACCACTCACGAGCCCTGACCGGCGCACCTCGTCAGCGGACGAGGAGGATCTTGCCGCGGACGTCGCCCGCCTCGAGCATCGCGTGCGCTCGCGCCGCCTCCGGCAGCGGCACCCGCTCGTGCACCAGCGTCCGCACCTTGCCCGCCTCGACCAGCGGCCACAGCCGCTCCCGCACGTCGGCGACGATCGCCGCCTTGCCGTTCGGCCCTTCCACCGGCCGCCCGCGGAGCCCGAGCACCGACAGGTGCAGCCGCTTGACCAGCATCTTCCCCAGGTCGAGCTCGGCCTTCCTGCCGCCCTGCATGCCGATCACGGCCAGGTGGCCGTCGGCCGCCAGCGCGGACAGGTTGCGGTCCAAATAGGACGCTCCCATGTTGTCCAGGATGACGTCGGCGCCGCCGAGTTCCTTGACGATCGCGACGAAGTCCTCGTTGCGGTAGTCGATGACCGGGTCCGCGCCGAGGTCGGCGCACAGCTGACGGCTCGCGGCCGATCCGGCGGTCGCCGCCACGCGCGCGCCGAGCGCCCTGGCGATCTGGATCGCGCTGTTGCCGATGCCGCCGGCGCCGCCGTGCACGAGCAGCAGCTGTCCACTCCGGAGCCCGGCCTCCAGCACCACGTTGGACCACACGGTGCAGTTGACCTCGGGCAGTCCGGCGGCTTCGACGAGGTCCACGCCGGTGGGCTTGGGCAGGACCTGCGCGGCGGGCACCGCGACCCGCTCGGCGTAGCCGCCGCCGGAGAGCAGCGCGCAAACCTCGTCGCCGACCTGCCATCCGGTCACGCCATCACCGATTTGGGCGATGGTTCCGGAGCATTCCAGTCCGAGGATGGTGCTGGCGCCCTTCGGTGGCGGGTAGTTGCCCTGCCGCTGGTTCAGGTCGGCGCGGTTGACCGCGGTTGCGACGACGTCGATGAGCACCTCGCCCGGGCCGGGTCGCGGGTCGGGGTGTTCGGTCCATTCCAGCACGTCCGGTTCGCCCGGCTCGCGGATCGAGATCGCGTACATGCTTTTGACGGTAGTCAGCGACGGACGGTTCGCAGCGCGTGGTGCGGAGAGCCCGAAGTTGACCGGACAACTCGGGAAAAATGGGAAATAATCCCTGCTTCTTAACTCTTCTCGGCGCAGCCTTGACTTCGTTGAGTGATCCTCTCAAGGCTAGCCAACACAAAGTCCACCCGAAGCGGGGAGCATGATGAGTTCGCGAACCATCACACCCAAGCGCTCGGCGGCAGCTCTGGCCGCGACGTGCGCGGCCGCGTTGTTGACCGTCACCCCGGCCAGCGCGGCGCCGGCCGACCTCGGCTCGCAGATCAACGGCAACGCCGTGAACCGTCACCTGATCGCGCTCCAGCGGATCGCCGACCAGAACGGCGGAAACCGCGCGTCCGGCCAGTCGGGCTACGAGGCCAGCGTCGACTACGTGGCGGGCAAGCTCCGCGGCGCGGGTTTCGACGTCACCACACCGGAGTTCACCTATCAGGCTTATTTCCTGGATTCGTTCAGCCTGGCGGTGGCCGGTCAGCCGGTCGAGGGTGACGCGCTCGAGTACTCGCCGGCCACTCCGCAGGGCGGCATCACCGCGCCGCTGGCCGTCGCGCCGGTCGACGACTCGCCGGGCTGCTCCGTCAGCGACTACGACGGGCTGGACATCACCGGAAAGGTCGTGCTGATCCAGCGCGGCACGTGCACCTTCGCGGAGAAGGCGCAGTTCGCGGGCGAGCGCGGCGCCGCGGGCGCGATCATCTACAACAACGTGGACGGTCCGCTCAACGGCACGCTCGGCGACCCGGAAGCCGCGAAGATCCCGGCTGCGGGGGTCACCAAGCAGGTCGGCGAGGCGCTCGCCGGGCAGGCCGGCGCCGAGGTGAAGCTGGACGTCCAGGCGCGCCTGGAGACCGTCACCACCCGCAACATCGTGGCGCAGACCCGCACCGGTCGCACCGACAACGTCGTGATGGCCGGCGCGCACCTGGACAGCGTTCCCGAGGGCGCCGGCATCAACGACAACGGCACCGGCAGCGCGGGCCTGCTGGAGGCGGCGTTGAAGCTGGGCGGCAGCCCCAAGGTCAACAACGCGGTCCGGTTCGCGTTCTGGGGCGCGGAGGAATCCGGCCTGGTCGGGTCGACGCAGTACGTGCAGGGCCTGAGCTTCGAGCAGCAGCTCGACATCGCGCTGTACCTGAACTTCGACATGATCGGTTCGCCGAACGCCGGCTACTTCGTCTACGACGGCGACGGCTCCACCGGCGGCCCGACGGGCCCGCAGGGCTCGGGGCAGATCGAGCAGGACTTCGCCGCCGCGATGGCCGCGCAGGGCGTCGAGGTGGAGGGCGACGAGTTCGACGGCCGTTCCGACTACGGCGAGTTCATCGCGGTCGGCATCCCGGCGGGCGGCCTGAACACCGGCGTCGAGACGCTCAAGACCGAGGAGCAGGCGGCGAAGTGGGGCGGCACCGCGGGCGTCGCCTTCGACCCGAACTACCACTCGGCGGGCGACAACCTGTCCAATGTGGACCGGGTTGCGCTGGAGCGGAACGCCAAGGGCCTCGCCGCGGTTATCGAGGGCTACTCGCAGAGCACCGAGGCGGTGAACGGGATGCAGAGCCGCGCCGAGCGCGCGCAGCTGCGTGCCGCGCATGCCACGCTGATGGCGCAGCACGACGCCCCGGTGAAGACCGCGGCCGGTCACCACAACCTGGTCTGATCGACACCTGCGGTGCAGGTTCTAGCAGCGTGCGGGGCACTTCCGGCCACTAGCCCGGCCGGAGGTGCCCCGCCCGGCTCCCGGCGGTCCGCGATTTCCAATGGAAATCAGAGGTCTGATTTCCATTGAAATTGGGCGGAAAAGGTCACCGGGTGGGGTGGTTGGTTTGGTCCGATCGAAGGAGATGTCGTGAAACGTGCCGTTCTCGCGGTCGCCGCAGTCGGCGCGGTCGGCGCAGCTCTGGTGGCGCCCGCCGCCGACGCGGCGCAGCCGGTGCGCTTCGCGACGTTCAACGCCTCGCTCAACCGTGCCGCCGAGGGCGAGCTGCTCGCAGATCTGTCCGCACCGGACGATCCGCAGGCCCGCGAGGTGGCCGAGGTGGTGCAGCGGATCCGCCCGGATGTGCTGCTGCTCAACGAGTTCGACTACGTCGAGGGCGGCGGCGCGGTCGACGCCTTCCGCGCCAACTACCTGGCGCGCGGCCAGGGCGGTGCAGACCCGATCGACTACCCGTACGCCTACACCGCGCCGGTGAACACGGGCGTGCAGTCCGGGATGGACCTGGACGACGACGGCGTCATCGGCGGCCCGGGCGACGCCTACGGCTTCGGCGCGTTCCCCGGCCAGTACGGCATGGTGGTGCTGTCGAAGTTCCCGATCGGCGAGGCCCGCACGTTCCAGCAATTCCGGTGGGTCGACATGCCGGGCGCGCAGCTGCCGGACGACCCGGCGACGCCGCAGCCGGGCGACTGGTACTCGCCGGATGAGTTGGCGGTCCTGCGGTTGTCGTCGAAGTCGCACTGGGACCTGCCGATCGAGGTCGGCGGGCGGACCGTGCACTTCCTGACCTCGCACCCGACGCCGCCGGCCTTCGACGGCCCGGAGAAGCGAAACGCCCTGCGCAACCACGACGAGATCCGCTTCTGGGCGGACTACGTCAGCCCGGGCCGGGGCCGCTACATCTACGACGACGAGGGCGTTTCCGGCGGTCTCGCGCCGGGTGCCCGGTTCGTCATCGCGGGCGACCAGAACTCCGATCCGGTCGACGGCGACAGCAACGGCGCCCGCCAGATCCTGCGCGCTCCGCGCGTCATCGACCCGCTGCCGGGTAGCGCCGGAGCGGTCGAGGCGAGCCTGGCCCAGGGCGGCGCGAACGTGGATCAGCGCGGCAAACCGTTCTTCGACACCGGCGACTTCAACGACAAGACGCCCGGCAACCTCCGGGTGGACTACGTCCTGCCGTCGGCGCCGCTGATCCCGTTGCGCGCCGGGGTCTTCTGGCCGACGTCGAACGACGAGCTCGCCCGCCTCAACGACGCCTCGGACCACCACCTCGTCTGGACCGACCTGCTGTCCTGAGCCCCGGCATCACATCTTCCAGTACCAGTTCTGGGTGCCGTAGCCGTATTCCACGCGGCTGTCGACGTGGGTGAAGGTGCTGTAGCGGATGATGCCGGGTATGCCCGAGGTCTTCGCGTGGCCGGTGGTCGGGGTGGCGGTCTTGCCGTTGATCACGATGTCCGCGGCGATGCCGTAGGTGTGTTGGCTGTTGGGCGCGCCGCCGACGTTTTGGTCGTGCGAGCCGAATTGGGTCGCGAACTGCTCGCCGACGTCTCGGACCACCACTCGCCCTGAGCCCATGATCAGGGGCGAACAAGGGTTTTCGCCGGACGCGTCCGGCATGGCCGCTGGTCGAGGCTTGCGGCATGAAAACACTGATCGCCGCAGTCGCGGCAGGTGTGCTGCTGGCCCCGGCCGCGGCGGCTGAGCCCGCGCGCCTCGCGCTCCCCGAACCGACCGGCCCGCGCGCGGTCGGGATGACCACGCTGCACCTGGTCGACCACGACCGCCCCGATCCGTGGGTGCCGGAGGAGAACCGCGAGCTGATGGTGTCGCTGTTCTACCCGACCGAGGACCGCGAGGGGCCGCGCGCCGAGTACGTCACGCCCGAGGAATCGCGCCTGATCCTGGCGGGCCTGGGGGTGACCGGCGTTCCCGAAGGAATCCTCAGCACGACCCGCACCCATGCGGTGGTGGATGCCGAACCGCTGGACCGGAAACTGCCGCTGGTGGTGCTCTCGCCCGGACACAGCTTCTCGCGCTCGTCGCTGACCGGGCTGGCCGAGGACCTCGCCAGCCGCGGCTACGCCGTCGCCGCCGTGGACCACACCTACGAAGCGAGCGCGATCACGTTCCCGGACGGCCGGGTGACCGAATGCCTGATCTGCGAAACGAAGCCGGACTCGGCGACCGTGGCGCGCAACCGGGCGACCGACGTCTCGTTCGTGGTCGACGAGCTGACCAGGTCGGGCCGGATCGACCCGGACCGCATCGCGATGGTCGGCCATTCCATGGGCGGGGCGGCCGCGGCGCACGCGGTGCGGGAAGATCCGCGGATCCGAGCCGGGGTCGACATGGACGGCACCTTCCGGCCGGCGCTGACCGAGGACCTCGACCGCCCGTTCCTGATGCTGGGCGCGGACAAGCACGGTCGGCCGGGCGCGGACGAGACCTGGGACGCCAGCTGGCCGCACCTGACGGGCTGGAAGCGTTGGCTTTCCGTTGCGGGCACGGCGCATTCGTCGTTCACGGACTACTCGATCCTGGCCGAGCAGCTGGGGATCGACGTGGGCGGCGAGCCGATGACCGGCGATCGCACGGCACAGATCACCAGGGACTACGTCGCCGCGTTCGTGGACCTGCACCTGCGGGAACGGCCGCAGCACCTGCTGGACGGCCCGTCCCCGCGCTACCCCGAAGTCCGCTTCGAGAACCCGTGACGGCCCGGGTTCCGGACGAAACCGACGGCTGATCGCCGCGCGTCGAATGCTCCCGATTTCAGGCAGAGCAGGGATGCTCGCGGGACGTGCCGGGCGGCTTCTGATTTCAGGCAAAATCGGGAGGTCGCGCGGCGCGTCCGACGCGCGGCGGGGCTCGGAGAGGTGGGGCAGTGGTCGAGATCTTGCTGGTCATGGGCAGTACGCGGAGCGGTTCGACGAACACCGCGGCACTGCGCACAGCGCTGGAGGTCGCGCCGGACGGCGTGGCGGTCGCACTCTACGAGGGGCTGGCGGCGTTTCCGGCGTTCAACCCCGACCAGGACACCGATTCGCTGCCTGCACCCGCCGCGGATCTGCGCGGCCGGATCGCTTCGGCGGACGCGGTGCTGTTCTGCACGCCGGAATACGCGGGCACGCTGCCCGGCAGCTTCAAGAACCTGCTCGACTGGACGGTCGGCGGCCCTGAGATGCACGAGAAGCCGGTGGCCTGGGTCAACGTCGCTGCGGAGGGGCGCGGGAACGGCGCGTCCGAAACGCTCAGGACGGTCCTGGGCTACTTGAGCACCGACGTCGTCGAACCGGCCTGCGTCCGACTGACGGTTCCACGGGGCGCCGTCGGGCCGGCCGAAACGATCGAGGATCCGCGGATCCGCGAGGGATTGCGGGACATCCTCCGCACGATTGCGAAGCACGTCACCGCGAGGGGCTGACCGAAACGGGCGCCGGTCCCGGGACAAAAACCGACGCCCGCCCCAATCGCCGCTGGTGCGTCAGCGCCAGGTGGCGAGGGCCTCGGTCGCCCCGATCGGCTGGTACTTCAGCACGAATCCGGTCGCGTCGGCGGGAACGTCGAACACGACCTTGCCGCTTCCGGTGTCGCCCTTGGAAAGCAGCGTCGCGAACAGCATCCCGTCCATGTTGGTGCCGTTGGGCGCGGCGTTCGGGTACTCGATGCCGGAGGCGTCGGCCAGCATGAACGACGTCGCCGCGACGGCCCCGCCGTCACCACCGAGGAGTTCCGCCTGCACGTCGACGACGACGTACTTGCCTTCCACCGGCGGTTCCGAGAATTCGGTGAAATCCTTCGGCGCGCTCGCGCTGATCGCGAACTGGCTGTCGTCGTGGGCCGCGCCGGCCTCTTCTCCGAACGCGGCCTCCGGCGGCAACTGCTCCGCGGGCTGCTGTGCCTCCGCGGCGGCTTCGGCGGTGCTTTCCGCAGGAGCCGCCGCGTCGCGGGTCTCCCCGCTACCGCAGCCGACCAGGCCCATCAGCAGCAATGCGGATAGCGGGGCGATCAGTTTCTGCACTTTTCCTCATCAGCTCAAACGAATGCGAACGTTGGAATGGTGCCAGCAGCGAGCGACCACAACAACAAGATCAACTAACTGATCCGGAATTCATTTGAACTGAACCGGAGATGCCGATTCTTGGCGCTATTCGGCGAGGATCTGATCGAGCGCGGCGGCGACTTCTTTCCGGGCGGCCGGGTCGAGGCCGAGCAGCGGCCGGGGCAGGTTCGGGCCGGTGATGAGCCCGAGGTGCTCTGCTGCGGCGGAGACCACGCGAATGCTGCCGTACCGGCGAAACAGCGTCCACAAAGGATTCAGGTGATCGGAGAGCGTGGTCGCTTCGCCGCTATCGCCGTCGGCCGCGGCGCGGGTGATGGCGAGGCACTGCTCGGGCAGCAGGCCGCCGAGGACGCTGAACCACAGATCGGCACCCGCGTTCAGGCCACCGGCGGCGAACTGGTCGCCGCTGACGCCGACGGCGATGTCCTGGGGGAGTTTGGCGCGGAGCGCGGCGATTCGGTCGCGCGCCTGGTCGGCGGGGATGCCCGGGATCTTCACCGCGCCGACGTTCGGCAGGGCGGCGATGCGCGCGTGCAGCTCGTCGCTGAACGTGAAGTGCGTTGTGCCGGGGTTGTCGTACACGCACAACGGAACGCTCAGCTCGCGGCTGATGTCCTCGTAGAGGCCGAAGACCTCGTCGTCGTTGAGGGGCTGGTAGGACACCGGGGCGAGCAGCACCGCGGACGCGCCCGCGTTCTGGGCGTCCTCGGCGTGCGCGCGGACCTGGGAGGTGCGCAGCGCGCCGATGCCGATCATGACGGGCACGCCACCTGCGGCGTCGACGGCGATCTGCGCGGCGCGGGCACGCTGCTCGCGGGTGAGGTAGGCGTAGCCGCCGGTCGAGCCGAGCGCGCCGATCGAATCGACGCCCGCCGCGGACAGCCGGGCGACGAGGTTCGCGAACCCGTGCTCGTCGATGCCGTCTTCGCTGGTGGGGGTGAGCGGGAAGGCGCTCAGGCCGGTGAACATGGCGGGCGTTTCCTTTCGGCTTGCGGACGAGCGATCCCGAGCCTGCCGCAAGAATTGGCCTTTCAAAAGAGCCAGTCAACATTCCCTTTGGGATGCCACTTCGGGGCCTACGAGAACCAGGTGACGATCTGTTCGGTCACGTCGCGGAAGAAGCCGAGAACGTCGTCCACCACCGCAGCCGCCTCGACCGGTGCGACGAACACGAAGACGGCCGCGGCGCCGAACAGCAGCAGCGGAACGCCCAGGAACACCAAGAGGAGCAAGATCGGGATCGGCCGCTTCCGCCAGGGCTTCTTCGGCCGGTCGTGGAAGTGCACGCCCCCGACGCTCCCGGCCTGCACCACCGGACCGGTCGCGCGGCCCGTGAACGTGTTCCGCGTGCTGCCGGGAAGCGGCTCCGGTTCCTGATCGCCCATCGACCGATCATCCCAAAACCCGCGCCATTCAGGGGAAAAGTCGGCGGGGCAAGGCGGCAATCGCCCATTTGCCGGGGCCGTGCCCGTACCGTTCCCGCATGGCGTCGATGGATCGCGACCGGCTGCGCACGACCTTCACCGAGGCGGCCGAGCTGTACGACCGGGCGCGGCCGGGCTATCCGCGGCAACTGTTCGACGATCTGGCGAGTCTGACCGAGCTGGGGCCGGGCTGCCGAGTGCTGGAGCTCGGCTGCGGAACGGGGCAGGCCACGGTGCCGCTGGCGGAGCGCGGCTACCAGGTCGTCGCGGTGGAGCTGGGTGCGGAGATGGCCCAGGTGGCACGCCGAAACCTGGCGACATTCCCGCAGGTGGAGGTCGTGACCGCGGCGTTCGAGGACTGGCCGCTGCCGGCGGATCCGTTCGACGTGGTGGTGGCGGCGACGGCGTTCCACTGGATCGACCCCGAGGTCCGGCTGACGAAGACGGCTGACGCGCTGCGCCCCGGAGGAGCCTTGGCGACGGTGGCGACGCACCACGTGGCGGGCGGGAGCGAAGCCTTCTTCGCCGAAGTCCAGAACTGCTACGAACGGTTCGACCCGTCGACACCGACGGGCATCCGCCTCCGCGCGGCGGCGGAGATCCCGCCGGACGGCGAAGAGCTGAACGGCTCGGCCAGGTTCGGGCGGCCGGTCTTCCGCCGCTACGAGCGGGACCTGACGTACTCGACGGCGGAGTACTTGGACGTCCTGCAAACCTACTCGGGTCACCGAGCATTGCCTCCGACTGCACGCAACGAATTGCTGAACTGCATTGGAGATCTGATCGATGTGCGCCACGGCGGCCGCGTCACCAAGCGATATCTAACGGAACTGAGAGTCGCCCACCGAATCGGCTGAGGCGCGGAAGAGTGTCTACAAAGGATTCTCCTGGGATCGGTGCCCATGTGCGTGATCCGGATACATGCGTGCATTCGGTGTGTCAGGCTCGCCGGATGTCGATCAACAACCCGAACGGCGGTCCGATCGGCGGGACGCCCACCGGAATTGAGGCGGCCCTGGGAGACGCCGCCCGCAGCTACCTCAAAGCCCGGCTCTGGACGTGGATCGGGGCGGGCACGACGTTGCTCGCCGGAGCGATCTGGCTCGCCATGACGATCACGGTGCTGTCGGGGCGGCTGGCGCCTGAGACGGTGCAGCTCTCGGAGAAGGTGTGCTACGGCATCCTCTTGCCCGCCGCGGTGGGGACTTGCGGCGCAGCTGGCAGCCGTCAGACGGCGGAAACCTGGCTGCGCAGCCTGCAACACCGCCTCGCCCCGGGCTCGTACAGCAGCTCGGCGCTAGCCGACGCCCGGAAGTTCGCCCACCCGGAAAGCGGCAGGATCAACCCCGGCCACTGATCCAGAACGGCCGTTTCATGCTCTACCCCGATGGCTCGGCCCGATGGGCACAGCTCACGGCTGGACGTCGCGACCAAGCAGGTCGCCGGCGCCGCCTAGCCTGCATCCGCGAGGTGGCGCCGGAACCACGTGGTCAGGCCCGCGTCCACCTCGCGGGCTGGCGGCAGCTGCGGCGCGGGCTCGATGCCGGGCTCGTCGGCGAGCGGATGCGCCAGCCCGGGGATCGACAGTAGTTCGGACCGTTCCCCTACAGCGTCGACGAGGCGGGACGCGTCGGCACGCAGCGCCGGGTGATCCAGCTCGCCGCTGACGACCAGCAGCGGCGCGCGACCGGCGATGACGCCCGCCCTGGCGAGGAAGTCCAGGCTGTCGACGGCTTTCTCGGACTCGGCGTCATACGGGTAGTCGCCCGGGAACAGGCCGACGACGGACCGCATCCGGATCGCGGCGTTCACGACGGCGCCGGCGAAGACCGGAATCTCGGTGTCGGCAAGGATCCGCAGCGCGACGGCCCCGCCCAGCGAGCCGCCGAGCACGCCGATCGGGCCGTCATCGACCGGCAGCTGCGCACGGATCGACGCCAGCGCGGCCGGGAATTCCTCGGTCGCCTGTCGGACGAACGGGTGCAGGAAGGACATCAGGACGTCCTTGCGCATCAACTCCAAGCCGGCGTCCATGCTGCCGTCGACCATGCGCGCCCCGCACATCGGCATGCCGAGGTGCACCCGCCACGCGGGCAGGTCGTTCATCGGCAACGCGGCAGCGAACGCGGCGTCCGACCTCGGCGCGTCCAGCATGTGCCAGGTGACGATCAGCGGCGCGGGGCCGCCGTCGGCCGGTGGCAGGGCGGTGAACGGCACGCCGGCGGCCGTGCCCGTGATCGGTGAGTCCATGCGGCCACGGTAGGTCTGCGGCCGTGTGCCGGGAATCGATTACGCCACCGGCAGAAGCGGGACATGCACGTGACCGCAGCGGTGCTCGGAATGGTCGCCGACGAGGTAGGGGAGGGCCGCCGGGAGAAGCCGAAGAGCGCACCGCGGAAACGTCGGCACAAACAGGGCCCGGCCGGAAAGATCCCGGCCGGGCCCTGTTTGTGCTGTTCAAAGGAGCAGAAGTGGGTGGATTCGAACCCCCCCGGTCGCTCTCGCGACGCTCGCTTTCAAGGTCTGCGTGTGATCGTTCAGAACTTCGTTTCCGCTGATCACGTCGTGTGGAGCGAGAAGGCGTGGGCACAGCAGCGGAAGCAGATCCTGGCCGCCACGCGGCTCCCGGATCAGGCCATCGGCTGGTCGGGGTTGTCGGGGGTTTCGCTGGAGTCGAGCTGGCCGTTGCCGTTGGTGTCGCCCGGGCTGCCCGGAGGCACCTGGGTGGGCAGCTGGTCGGCTGGGCTGACGGGCGAGACGGTGACCGTGCCGCCCTTGAGCGGCTCGCCGACCGGCCAGGCCGCAGCAACCTGCGTGGCCTGGCCCACGGGCGGAGTCGGCAGAGCGAACGACACCGAGGTGGGCACCGACGGGTTCGGCGCGGCCTCGGTCGCCTGGATGATCCGCGACTGGGCCGGGTGCGCGGCGGTGAGGTTGACCGGCAGCGCCTGCGCCGCGTCGGGCTGAACCCCCACACCGGGCACCGGAACGTCCCCGTCGGCGAAGGACATCCCGGTGGGCGTGCCCTGCAACAAGCAGTTCGTGGTCGGGCTCGCGGCCGTGTAGGTGATCAGAAAGGCCTCGTGCCCGGCCGAGTGCGAGGGGTCCTTCGTCACCTGGACCGAGACGTCGGCGCTCGAACACGGCGCGTCGCTCGGGTTCGCGATCGCGGCACCAGCGCCGAGCACGGTGGCTCCAGCGGCAGCACCGGCGACGGCGAGAGCAACGGCAGTACGGCGGATGTGCGTGATCATCGGAATTCCTCCTCAACGGTTCGTCATCCCAGAAGACGCACATCGGCGCGCGGGGATGCGCCGGTATGGGGTCCGCCATACAGACGCAACCTCGCACCTTCCCGTGCGTCCCGAACGCGCGAACGCACATGCTCAGCACAGGGATGCTGGTCCAACCCGTCGATGGCTGAAACTGCACACGCCCTGGGGCATCGCGACGTGGCGGACCGCGTGTTCCTGCGTTCGCAACCCCGGGCACCACCTAGGTGGTTGTCGTGATCACGGAGATGCTGACGGCGGCATTCGCCGCGGCGGTCCGAGCCACCGCGGTGTTCACGGCCGAGCCCCCAGCTGCCGTTCTCGAGCTCCTTCGCGCGCTTGCGGGACCTCGGCGGACCACGGGAGGGCGGGCCGAAGAGCAGGCAGGGTGCCGCTCGACGAGAGCAGCGCGATCGCCGCTGCGGTGCGGGTGTCGGAACTCTCGCCGTCTTCCAGCACGGCGCGAATCTTCCGCCGCAGTTCGGCCTCGTGCCGCGGGTCATCGGCCGGCAACCTGGTCGTGCGGAACACGCCCAGCACCCGCTTGCTCTCGCGACGAGAGGCCGCGCTCGAGAAGCCGGTCGATCACAGACTTCCAGAGGCCGCCGCCGATGCCGAGGAGGAGCGGCTGGGGTCGTCATCGATCTGGAGATGTCCGGTGTGGACGGACTCGTGCCGTCTCGGAGATCCGTCGTGCGCTGCCGGACCAGCCGATCCCCGTGCTGATCCGCCATGCCAGACCCGGCGTGCTCCGCAAAGTCCTGAAACTCGGAGTTCAGGGCTTCGTCAGCAAGTCCGCGGAACCGGCGCACATCGCTTCGGTCATCAGAACCCTGCACGAGGGCAAGCGATGGGTCGCCCCGGATGTCTCCGCGCTCGCCGTCGTCGACGACTGCCCGCTCACCGATCGGGAGATCGACGTGCCGCGAGCAACGGGCGAAAGCTACTCGGTCGCCGACATTGCCACCCAACTCCACCTCGCGGCGGGAACGGTGCGCAACTACTTCTCGAACGCGATGCAGAAGACCCAGACCAGCATGAGGCGGCGCGGTACGCACGCGAACACGACTGGCTGTAGCGGCGCGTGGAGTTGCCGTCGGTACGCGATTCGAATCGCGGCAACCGGCGAGGGCAACCGGGATGAAGAACGAGACCAGCGCAAGCAGAGCCCGGCGGGGAAGATCCCCGCCGGGCTCTGTTCTTGCTGGTCAACCAAGCGGAAGCGGGGGGATTCGAACCCCCGGTCGCTCTCGCGACGCTCGCTTTCAAGGCGAGTGCATTCGGCCGCTCTGCCACGCTTCCACGCCGCAGCGTAGCCAACCGGCGGTGATCTTCCTACAGCCGGTCCGGGGTCAGTCGAGGGCTCGCAGGTGCGTCGTCAGCCGCTGGAAAACTTCCGCCAGGACCTTCATCTCGTGGGGCTCCAGCAGGTCGATCATGTGCTCCCGGACGCCCTCGACGTGCGCCGGCGCCGCTTCGCGCAGTTTCGACATGCCCCTCTCGGTGAGGACCGCGAGCACGCCGCGGCCGTCGTTGGGGCATTCGTCGCGGCGCACCAGTTCGGCCGATTCCAGGCGGCGGATCTGGTGCGAGATCCGGCTCTTGGAGTGCGCGACCTCGTTGGCCAGCTCGCTCATCCGCATCCGCAGGTCGGGCTGCTCGGACAGGCAGACCAGGATCTCGTAGTCCGCGATCGAGAGCCCGTGGGCGAGCTGCAGCTCGCGGTTGAGGCGGTAGTCCAGCAGCGCGCTGCCGACGATGTAGGAGCGCCAGGATGCCATCTCGCAGTCGTCCAGCCACTTGGTTCGCTGCTCGGTCATCTCGGTCACTCGGTCAGGCTACCGGGAGGTTCGAGGTCGGCGGAGGCGATTCGGGTGGAGAAAAAACAATTTGCTTCCTAACCATTCATCACCGGTACGATCGGTTCCATGCCCGGCTTCCTGGAACAAGATCCGCAGCGCATGCCGCTAACCCGGCTGGTGGGGCTGGCGGGTCAGCGGCTGGCGCATTACTGGGAGCAGGCCGTGGCGCAGAGCACCGACCTGAGCAAGACGGCGCTGATAGCGCTGACCACGATCGACGAGCAGGACGAACCGACGCATCGCGACGTAGCCCAGCGCTGCTGGGTGCGCCCGGCGACGCTGACACCGGTCATCGACGCGCTGGAGGCAGACGGGCTGCTGACCCGGCGGCGCGACACGACCGACCGGCGCGTGGTCCGGCTGCGCATCACCCCGGCGGGGCAGGCGGCGCTGGACGTCGCGTGGCGGGGCGTCAGCGCGGAGTTCCGGCGGATCCAACCGGAAATCGATCCGGCGGAAGCGGCGGTGATCCGGAAGTACCTGCTTGCGATCCTGAGCGAACTGAACGAGAGAGAAGGCGGATGTGACCACAGCGGTTGAAGTGACCGACCTGGTCAAGCGGTATCCGAAGGCCAAGACGAACGCGGTGGACGGGCTCAGCTTCGAGGTGGCGGCGGGCGAGATCTTCGGGCTGCTGGGCCCGAACGGCGCCGGCAAGACCACCACCGTCGGCATCCTGACGACCAGGGTGCTGCTGACCGGCGGGACGGCGCGCGTCGCGGGGGTCGACGTGGCGGCCGACCCGGTCGCGGCGCGCAGCAAGGTGGCGGTCGTGCCGCAGCGCGTGAACCTGGACCGGTCGCTCAACGCCAGGCAAAACCTCGTCTGGCACGCCGCGTACCACGGCGTCTCCCGCGGTGAACGGCAGCGGCTCGCCGACGAGCTGCTCGACCGGATGGGCTTGGGGGAGAAGGCGAAGGCCCGCGTCGACGACCTCTCCGGCGGGCAGGCGCAGCGGCTGATGATCGCCCGCGCGCTGATCCACAAGCCCGAGGTGCTGTTCCTGGACGAGCCGTCGACGGGGCTCGACCCGCAGGCCCGGTTATTCGTCCACGACAGGATCAACGACCTGCGTGCCGAGGGCGTGACGGTGGTGCTCACCACGCACGACATGGACGAGGCGGAGAAGCTGTCGGATCGGGTCGGCGTGGTCGACCACGGCAAGCTGTTGACGCTGGACACGCCGGAGGCGCTGATCAAGTCGCTGCCCGGCAGCGGCACGGTGGACGCCACGCTGCGGCCCAACGGCCACGAGCCTGCCGGGATCACCGATCTACTGTCCAATGTGGATGGTGTGCAGCGGGTCGAGCAGGTCGGCGCCGGCACCGCCGCGGACGGGGCGGCGGAGCTGCGGCTGCGGCTCTACGTGGGCGAGGAGCCCGCGGCACTGCTCGGGCCGGTCGCGCAAACCCTGCACGAGCAGCGGGTTTCGGTCAGCGACCTGTCGCTGGGATCGGCGACGCTGGAAGACGTGTTCATCGACCTGACCGGAAGGGAGCTGCGATGAGTCCGGTTCGCGCGTTCACGGCGGTGCTGGGCCGCGACGTCTTCGTGACCGGTCGGGAGCTGCCGAGCTTCCTGGCGCAGGTGCTGGTGCAGCCGGTGGCGCTGCTGTTCATCTTCGGCAGGGTGCTCAGCGAGCTCGGCTACGCCCAGCCCGGCTACGCGCAGATCCTGCTGCCGGGCATGATCGCGCTCAACGCGTTCCTGGTGTCGCTGCAGAACACGTCTTTCCCGCTGGTGCTGGACTTCTCGTTCTCCCGGGAGATCGAGGACCGGCTGCTCGCGCCGCTGCCGATCAGCTGGGTGGCGGTGGAGAAGATGCTCTTCGGCGCGCTGCGCGGGCTGTTCGCGGCGGTGCTGATGGTGCCGATCGGCATGGTGATGCTGGGCGAGATCAACTGGAACCTCGCCGGCCTGGCGTTCGCGCTGCTGTGCATGGTGCTGGGCTCGCTGGCCGGCGCGGCGGTCGGCCTGACGGTCGGCGCGGCGGTGCCGCCGCGGCGCATCAACATCATGTTCGCGGTGATCCTGGCACCGCTGATGTTCACCGGAGCGACGCAGTTCCCGTGGGCGCAGCTGGAACACCTGCGCTGGTTCCAGATCCTGTGCGCGATCAACCCGCTGACCTACGTAAGCGAAGGCATGAGAGGAGCCCTCCTCCCGGAGGTCCCGCACATGCCACCGTGGATCTGCGTCCTGGCCCTGCTGATCGCCACAACGGTCTTCGGAGCCCTCGGAATCAAGTTCTTCCTCCGCCGAGCCCTCGACTGACGCCGCGAACGGGGCCGAGGCGTGAGCGGTCGCCCGTGACCCGTGTGTACTTTGTGTCGCTATAGCAGCACAAAGTACACACGGGTCCTGGCCGGCACGGATCGGTCAGCAGTCGAAGTGGCCGGCCTTGATGTCGCTGAGGAACTCGGCCCAGGCGCGCTGGTTCACGCGTAGCGTGCCGCCGTTGCGGTCCTTGGTGTCGCGGATGTGGGTCGCCGCCTCGCCGATGGCTAACTCGACGCAGTTGTTCGTGCCGCTGCGGCTGCTCTTGCGCCAGTTCAGGCTGTTCATCCCAACCCTTCGCATGTGCGCGGATCAGTTCGGCCGACTCATCGGTGCTGAGCGCCGATCCAGCGACCTCGGCGAACATGTCCGCGAAATGTTGAACGTCGCTCACATTCTCCACCCATGAACCGCCACCGGCGTACTCCAGATAGGCGGCTGGCGGGTCGGGCCGGCCGGTGCGGCTCCCCTCCCGCGCACCGGCCAGCGCCCTGGGCGTGCGGTCGTGAGCGGCAAAGCCGGTTCTTACCGGTCTTGTCACTCACGACACTCCGTCGGGCGCATGAGGTAGGCCACAATTCAGACAGGCTGATCGATGCCGCCCAGCTGCGGCGAAAGCTCGTTCCGCGACGTAATACCTGGTCATGGCAGTGCTATCTGGTCGCGTCGGGCAACGCATCCGGAGTTCAGCTCAAGTGTTCTGTAGGACATTTGTCATTCCGATTGTTCCGTCTGGGTGCTTGTGGGAAAGTTCCGCGCGTCGGAGTAGACCTGAAATACTTTCGTGCGAGCGAGGAAAATTGAAGAGGCTGATTGCGCCGTTATCCGTGGCGCTGTTGATCACCCTGACCGGTTGCGGTATCGGCTCGAAGCCGAGCACCTCCGACGGAGGGGACACCAAGTCCTCCTCGTCGAGCAGCAGTAGCAGCACCGAGAGCGGCGGCGAGTCCGAGTCCACCGGCCCGCAGAGCGCCCCCTTCGGGCAGGCGGTCACGGTCAGCACGGACTCGGGCACCAAGCTGAAGCTCACCATCGGCGCGCCGTCCGACTACACCGGTGCGGCCGACTTCGAGCCGGAGAAGGGCAAGTACGTCGTCATCGACGCGTCGGCGGAGCTGGCCTCGGGCGTCGCGGGCAACGTCAGCGAGGACGAGTTCGTCATCGTCGACGCCAAGGGCAACCGGTACGAGCCGGCCATCGCTTCGATGGAGATCTCCGGGTCGTTCATCAAGCTGCTCACCGACAAGGGCAAGGCGGAGACCGGCAAGATCATCTACGACGTGCCGGCGGACGCCTCCGGCCTGACGGTCGAGTACTCGCCGACCGACGTCGACAGCAAGCCGCTGGGCCTCCTCGCCACCTGGAAGTGAGGTCGCGAGGCCCCCTGGGCCGGGTTGTCCGAGTCGCCCCTCGGCGCGGACTTCCCGGCCTTTTTTGTCGCTCGGTAGAGGGATAATCCAAACACGATCGAGCGATATGGTTTTAGTAACGCTTCTAAGTCGATGATCGCGCTGACCTGTTTGTACTGATCAGACGGTGCGCGCCCGTGATCGGATCCCGGTCGACCCGCGTCGGTGCTCTCGAGCGCCGCGTTAGCGTCCCGGCGGCACCTGATCTCTCGGATCAGGTCGCCCACCGCAGGTGCTTCCCGGCCATCGCCGGACGCTGCCGACAACGGGTACGCCAACGGGCCAGGAGCTGATCATGAGGCTGCGCACAACAATTACCAGACGCCGCGCTCGCATCGCGACGGCGGCCGCCCTCGGCGCTCTCTGCCTCGGCCTCGCCGGTTGCACTGGTGCGCCGTCGATCGGGCCGGCCAGCGCGATGGCGCGAGCCGACCTCGGGATGGAGGCGTCCGCGACGACCTTCGCGGATTTCCCCAAGGCGCCGCAGGATCCGGCACCGAACGCGGAGACCGAGGGCGTCGTGCTGCACGTCAAGCAGGACGTCGCCGTGCACGTCGCGCCCAACGGCGCCGTGTTCGCCAAGCTCCCCGCGACCCAGCTGGAAAACCCGACCTGGGTGCCGGTGATCGCGGAACGCGGGCCGTGGCTGCAGGTTCTGCTCCCGTCCCGGCCCAACGGCGCGACCGGCTGGGTGCGCACCGGTAGCGAGGTCGAGCGGGCGCGGTCGCCCTACGTCGTGGACGTCGACATCGACGGGCGGCGGCTGGTGGTGCGCAAGGACGGCGCGGCGATCGGGGAGTGGGTCGTCGGCGTCGGCGCGCCGAACACCCCGACCCCGCGCGGCCGCACCTTCATCATGGCGGCGATCGAGGAGACCGTGACCCGGTTCAGCCCGATCATCCTGCCGCTCGGCGTGCACTCGGAAACCTTCAGCACCTACGGCGGCGGCCCCGGAACCGTTGCGCTGCACGGCTGGCCCGACCCCGCGGTCTTCGGTCAGGCCGGCAGCGACGGATGCGTCCGGGTGCCCGACGACGCGCTTCGGCTGCTCACCACGCTGCCGTTGGGCACCATCGTCCACCTGCGGTGATCGCCGCGGATGGAATCCCCCGAACTACGACAGAAAAGGAAGTGCGAAGTATGCGCAAGACTGCTTGCCTCGCCGGGATTTTCGCCGCCGGCACCGGGCTCCTGGCCGGCGCCGCGCCGGCCTTCGCGGACAGCGCCGACAACGACGGCATCAACGTGGGCAACGACAACAACCTGAGCCTGCTGCCGATCCAGTTGTGCGGCAACAACATCGCGCTGCTCGGCGCCGTGGTGCCGATCCTGTCGCCGCAGGCGAACGATTGCGTCAACGCGCCGATCGTGGACCACCCGACGGTTCCCGAGAAGCCGAAGCCGCACACCCCCACCCCCGAGCCCTGCCAGCCGGGCGTTCCCGGCGGGCCCGGCGGGAACGGCTCTCCTGGTGTCGGCAACCCCAGCGGGAACGGCTCTACTGGTGTCGGCAACCCCGGCGGCGGACTCGGCTGCGACCCCGGTGGGTCGACCCCGCGGCCGATCGAGAGGGTGTCGGACCCCAAGCCGCTGCCGACCGCGCCGGCGCCGGTCGCGGTCCGCGGGCACCACGCCGTCACGGGCTGAGATCATCCGACCGACTGGTTTATGTCACTCGAACGGGTATATGGCTAAGCCGTTGGTGGCCAGTGACGATTGATCAGCACTAGATTCCGGTGCTGCGTAGATCACTACGCACTCCACGTGGTCGTTTCGGCTCAAACGATCACACCCCCGGTGGTGGTGCCCGACGAAGTACTCCCCCTCTCTTCGTCGGGCACCACCACTGTTTTTCCAGCCATCCCGGGAAATCCCGGTCAGCCGCCGATCCGGTCGAACGAGCGGGCCGCGGCCAGGAACGCGTCGTTCTCCTCCGGCTGCCCGATGGTGACCCGCGCGCCCTCCCCGACGAAGGCCCGGACCACGACCCGGTTCTCCAGGCAGTGCTCGTTGAACTCGGCGGTGCGCTCGCCCAGCGGCAGCCACACGAAGTTCGCCTGCGTCTCGGGAACCTCGTAGCCGATGGCCACCAGCTCGCGGTGCACCCGCTCCCGCTCGGCGATCACGTTCGCGCACCGCTTCTGCAGCTCGTCCTGCGCCTCAAGCGAAGCGATCGCGGCGACCTGGGCGAGCGCGTTGACGCTGAACGGGATGGCCACCTTCCGCAGCGCGGCCGCGACCTTCGGCGGGGCGACGGTGTAGCCGACGCGCAGCCCGGCGAGGCCGTAGGCCTTGGAGAAGGTCCGCATCGACGCGACGTTCTCGCGCTCCCGAGCGATCTCGACGCCGTCCGGGCCGTCCGGGTCGCTGACGAACTCGAAGTACGCCTCGTCGAGCACCACCAGCACGTCCGACGGCACCCGGTCCAGGAACGACTCCAGCTCGGCCCGCCGCAGCAGCGTGCCGGTCGGGTTGTTCGGCGTGCACACGAAGATCAGCCGGGTGGCCGGGGTGATCGCGGCGAGCATCGCCTCCAGGTCCAGCGCGTGCTCGGAGGTCAGCGGCACCCGCACCTGCTTGGCGCCCACGACGTGCGTGATGATCGGGTACGCCTCGAACGACCGCCACGGGAAGATGACCTCGTCTTCGGCGGTGCAGGTGGCCTGCACCAGCTGCTCGCACAGCGCGACGGAACCGCAGCCGACGGCGATCCGCTCCGGATCCACGCCGAACCGCGCGGCCAGCGCCTCGGTCAGCAGTCCGACGCCCATGTCCGGGTAGCGGTGCACCTCGCCGGCCGCCTGGTTGATCGCCGCCACCGCGCTGGGCAGCGGGCCCTCGGAAACCTCGTTGCTGGCGAGCTTGATCGAGCCGGGGATGGTGCGACCCGCGACATAAGCGGGCAACTGGTCGAGGTCGGCACGAGTGCGCACGGTCATTTACGACTCCTAGCTCAGGTCGGTCACCTGGACGTTAACCCTCCCGAGAGAGGAATTGGGGGCACGGGTCATTTTGTGCAGCGGGAGCGGTTGATGAGCACTCGAGACTGTGCAAGTTGTGCGTGTGACAGCGCTCACGGATGGGGGTGTGCTGCGGATGGCCCAATCCGGTGCCTCATATTGGTGACCATCCGTTGAATTCACTCGTCCGACCGGTTGAAGTCGTTGACTCATGTTCACTTCGGCGTGATTACCTGCTCGGCATGACCCAAACCCGGACCGAGACGCTCGCGCTCACCGACGGCACGCAACTCCGGCTCACCATTGCCGAACCGGACACCGTGGTACGCGGCGGGCTCGTCGTCCTGCACGAGGCCCGTGGTGTCACGGAGCGGGTGCGCCGGTTGAGCAGCGCCCTCGCCGAGGAAGGCTGGCTCACCGTCGCGCCGCACCTCTACCACCGCGACGGCACCGACGAAATCCACGACCACCACCCGGACGAGCACGTGGACGACCAGGTGCGGCGCCTGTCCGGCGACGCGATCCTGGCCGACACCGACGCCTCCTTCCTCTGGCTTTCCGACCGCGGCGTGCCGGCCGACCGGCAGGGCGTCATCGGGTTCGACATCGGCGGCTCGGCGGCGCTGGTGGTGGCGGCCAGCCGCACCGTGGGCGCCGCGGTGAGCGTCGGCGGGCGCGGCATCCTCGAACCGCTGTCGGCCGGGCTGCCGCCGCTGGTGGAGATCGCGGGCGAGCTGTCCTGCCCGTGGCTCGGCCTGTACGGCGACGACGACGAGATCGAGGCCGGTGAGGTCGAGAAGCTCCGCGAGGTCACCGACGCCTCGCCGACGGTGACCGACGTGGTCGGCTACGAGGGCGTCGGGCACCGTTTCGACCGCGACGCGGAAGCGGCGGCGGAGGCGTGGCGCCGAGCCCGCAACTGGCTGGATCTCCACCTGCGGTGACGTCTGGGGCTGCCGGTGCGAACCGGCAGCTCACCGGCGCCGATGGCTGGCTGAACAGGGTCTCGTGGGTTACGAAGAGCACATGCCGTCGAGCACCGATTCCGAACAGGTTCCCGAGCTGTTGTGGCAGCCCAGCCCGGAACGCGTGGCCGCGAGCCGGATGGCCGCGTTCCGCGATTGGTTGCGCACCGAGCGCGGCGTCGACCTGCTCGACTACCGGGCGCTGTGGCAGTGGTCGGTGTCGGATCTGAACGCCTTCTGGTCGGCGGTGGCGGAGTTCTTCGACGTCCGCTTCCGCGACCGCGCCGAGCAGGTCCTGGTCGCCGAGGTCATGCCCGGCGCGCAGTGGTTCCCCGGCGCCACCCTGAACTACGCCGAGCACGCGCTGCGCGACGGCGCGGGCAAGGCGGACGACGACCTGGCGGTGATCTTCGCCCGCGAGGACGGCCGCGGCGAGGAGATCACATACGGCGAGCTGCGGGCCCGGGTGGCCGCGGCGCGCGCGGGCCTCGCGGCGCTGGGCGTGCGGGCCGGCGACCGCGTCGCGGCGCTGGCGCCGAACTGCCCCGAGACGCTCGTGGCGTTCCTCGCCGCGGCGAGCCTCGGCGCGACCTGGTCGTCGTGCTCGCCGGACTTCGGCGCGCGGGCGGTCGCGGACCGCTTCGTGCAGATCGAGCCGAAGGTGCTGATCGCGGTCGACGGATATTGCTACGGCGGAAGCACTTTCGACGTTCGGTCCACTGTGGATCAACTGCGCGGGGCGATGTCGGGCCTGGCGGGCATGGTGCTGGTCGACTACCTCGGCGAGGGCGCCGAGCTCGCGGGCACCGTCGGCTGGAACGACCTGCTCGCGCGGCACCGCGGCGCGCCGCTGGAGTTCGACCCGGTGCCGTTCGACCACCCGCTGTGGGTGCTGTACTCCTCGGGCACCACCGGCCTGCCGAAGGGCATCGTGCACGGCCACGGCGGCATGGTGCTGGAGCACCTCAAGACCATCGGCCTGCACTGCGACCTCGGCCCGGGCGACCGGTTCTTCTGGTTCACCACGACCGGCTGGATGATGTGGAACTTCCTGGTCGGAGGCCTGCTGACCGGCACGACCCTGGTGCTGTTCGACGGCAACCCGGGCTACCCGTCGCTGTCGGCGCTGTGGCAACTGGCGGCCCGGCACCGGGTGAACTACTTCGGCACGTCGGCGCCGTTCATCCAGAGCTGCCTGAAGCGCGGCCTGCGCCCGAAGGACGACTTCGACCTGTCGGCGCTGCGCGCAGTCGGCTCGACCGGAGCGCCGCTGAGCACCGACGGCTTCCGCTGGTTGGCCGACGCGATCGGTGCGGACGTGCAGATCGCCAGCGTCTCCGGCGGCACCGACCTGTGCACCGCGTTCGTGGGCGCCGCGCCGGACGTGCCGGTGTGGCTGGGCGAGATCTCCTGCCCGCTGCTCGGCGCGGCGGTGGCCTCCTACGACGAGTCCGGCCGGGAGCTGCACGAGGAGGTGGGCGAGCTGGTGCTGACCAAGCCGATGCCGACGATGCCGGTGTTCTTCTGGAACGACCCGGACGGCTCCCGGCTGCGGGAGGCGTACTTCGACACGTTCCCGGGCGTGTGGCGGCACGGCGACTGGGTGCGGCTCACCGACCGCGGCACCGTGGTGATCTACGGCCGCAGCGACTCGACGCTCAACCGCGGTGGCGTCCGGATGGGCACCGCGGAGTTCTACCGGGTGGTGGAGGGCTTCGAGGAGATCGCCGACTCGCTGGTGATCGACACCTCGGGCGCGGGCGAGGCCGACGGCGAACTGCTGTGCTTCCTGGTGCTGGCCGAGGGAGCACAGCTGGACGAGGTCCGGCCGAAGCTCAAGGCGGCGCTGCGCACGGAGCTCTCGCCGCGGCACGTGCCGAACCGGTTCATCGTCGTCGACGAGGTGCCGCGCACCCTCAACGGCAAGAAGCTGGAGGTTCCGGTGAAGAAGATCCTCGCCGGCACGCCGCCGGAGCGGGCGGTCAGCCGCGACGCCCTGCTGAACCCGGCGGCCCTGGAGCCGTTCGTGCAGCTCAGCGCTCACCCGAAGGGCTGACGGACGAAAAACCGACCCCCCCGTGACGGCCATTCGGAGGGTTGTGTAATCTTTTCTCCGGTGGCCACGAGGGTTACCGGGAGGCTTCGCCTAGTCTGGTCTATGGCGCCGCACTGCTAATGCGGTTGGGGGTTACGCCCCCTCCCGGGTTCAAATCCCGGAGCCTCCGCTGTGGCCTCCACCGCAAGGTGGAGATCACATAACTGAAGACGCGCCCGTAGCTCAACGGATAGAGCATCTGACTACGGATCAGAAGGTTAGGGGTTCGAATCCCTTCGGGCGCACGTCTGGTCGAGACAGCAGGAACCCCCTCTAGTCAAGGGGGGTTCCTTGCTTTTCGGGGCCTTTCCGGGATTCGACGGTCCAGCGTTTGCCGCCCTGCTGAGCACCCGGGTGAAGGGATCAAGCCGCGAGGAGGCGGCGCAGTTCGGTCGGGGTGTGTCCCAAATGCGCCCGCACGGTCCGGCACAGGTGTGCCTGGTCCGCGAAGCCCAGGTCGGCGGCGAGCTCGCCGAGGCTGCGTTCGCCCTGCTCCAGCCGGTCGAGCGCCTGGCCGACGCGGACGCGGTTTCGGTACCGGGTCAGCGACACCCCCAGCAGCAGTGGGAACGCCCGGCTCAACCGGTACGGAGAGACGCCGAGGAGTTCCGCGAGCGGGAGCAGCCCGCGTGCCGCCGGATGCCCCGCGGCGATCGCCTCGCGCGCGGCCGAGACCAGGACCGCGGTAGCGGGCGGCGCTTCCGACGGCGTCCGGCCGTCGACGACCTGGGTGAGGGCGGTCGTGAGCAGGCCCAGCAACTGCTCGGTGAGCGCGTAGCCCGCGTCTCCAGTGGCCATCGTCGCCAGGACGCGCCGGTGCGCGAGGTCGAGCTGGGCATCGACGTAGGCGGTCGGGCGCGGCCGGGACGATTCGCCGGCCAGGCTCCGCCAGAGCTCCGGCGTCAAGCCGATCGAGGTGCAAACGTCGCCGCCCGCGGGATGCGCGAAGTGCTCCTCTTCACCGGGTACTCCGAGGTAAGCGCTGGTGGGCGTGATGTCGGCGGCGACTCCGGCCACGCGCCTGCGGAAACGTCCGCTTCGGACCAGGACCATCCGGTAGCTCTCGTGCACCTCCGCCTCCGACCATCCCCGGTGGTCGCTGCGGCATTCCACCGCACTGATGGTGAAAGCGGGACGGTGGACGGAGGCGACTGTCGAGAGCACGTCCGGAAGCTACGCCACGGCTCCGACAGCGCAAGGATGTACAAGACGCGGCGCTGCTCGTCAGGACAGGCTGTTGTGCATCGAGGACATGGATTCGAGGAGGCACCACAGTATGTCCGCAATCGCCGAGTTGACCACGATCGCCATCGACTGCGCCGATCCCGCCGCGCTGGGCGAGTTCTACCGCAAAGTGACCGGTTGGGAACTCGCGCACAGCGACGAGGAGTCCGCGAGCCTCAACGGCCCGATTTCCCTGATCTTCCAACGGGTCGAGGGCTACCGGGGTCCTGGCTGGCCGGACGACGCCAAGCACGCCCATCTCGACTTCGCGGTCAGCGATGTGGAACGGGCGATCAAGGAATTGGTCGCGATCGGGGCGAGCCGGCCCGAATTCCAGCCCGGTGACGGCGAGTGGACGGTTCTCGCCGATCCCGAGGGGCACCTGTTCTGCATCGCGGCGAGCTGACAGAGGAGCGAAGCATGGCTTCCGTGCAACGGGAACTGCTGATCGAGGCCACTGCCGAGGAGGTCTGGTCTGTGATCCGGGACTTCGGCGGCGGGCCGGACCGGATGGCACCGGGCTTCGTTTCCAGTACCAGCCTTGAGGATGACGTCCGCATCGTCACCTTCACCGACGGAACGGTAGCCCGCGAACGGCTTGTCACCATCGACGAAGAGGCACGCCGCATCGTCTACGCGGTCATCGGGGACACCCTCCAGCCGGTGCACGACAACAGCTCGATGCAAGTCCTGCCTGAAGGAACCGACCACAGCCGACTGGTGTGGATCCACGACGTCCTGCCCGACGATCTCGCGAAGCCATTGGCGGCAGCGATGGAGCAGGGATTCGCCGTTATCAAGCAGACCCTGGAGTCCGCATACGGCCGGGAAGAGGCGCATGCCATCCACAATGGATCTTGATTGGTCGGGGGAGCTGGGAGCGCCTGGTGTCGCACTTCATTACCGTGCGTGTCCGCCTGGTGGGTGTGGATCGACTCCTTGCTCTCGCGCGTAAACATCCATAGTGGATTCTTGGTGAGACCGAAGTGAGACCGGACGGACCGGGACCGGGGAGTTCGGGGCGGCACTGCGCGGCACGAGTGAGAACGCCGCCCCGACTCGACCAGCATGGATCGGATCGGGGCGGACGCTGCAACCTCACCCAGCAGGTTCGACGAACGACTACGGATCAGAAGGTTAGGGGTTCGAATCCCTTCGGGCGCACGTCTGGTCGAGACAGCAGAAGCCCCCTCGTGCAGGGGGATTCTTGCTTTTCGGGGCCGGACTCGGTGACGTCCGGTCGGAGGCGATCTTGTGAGTACCGCGCTCGCTAGTGGCGCTGCGCGGTCCACAGCTCGTCGGCGGTGCCTTGGCCGAGGCGTTCCTGGTAGACGCGGACCTTGTAGCTGATCAGGTCCAAACACCGGTTGATCTGTGCCAGTTGGCCGGTTACGCGCTCTTCGTGTTCCCGCAGGATGGCCAGCCGGTCGCGTTCGTTGCCGTTGCCCTGGCGCACGAGCGCGGTGTAGCGGCGGATTTCGGCCAGTGGCATTCCCGTGGCGCGCAGCATGGTGCAGATGCCCAGCCACTCCACGTCGTACTCGCTGTAGACGCGGCGTCCCTGCCGATCGCGGCCGACCGGGTGCGCGAAGAGCTCCTCGCGTTCGTAGAAGCGGAGGGTGTCCACGCTCAGGCCGGTTCGGTCGGTGACCTGCCCGATGGTCAGATTCGGAGTGGGGTCGGTCATGGTGCCGAGCTTAGGGACTTGAGCTGGAGTCGACTCCAGCTCCTACCGTGCCGCCCCATGAGCAACTCCCACGTTTCGTTGGTGACGGGCGGTTCCAGCGGTATCGGCGCCGCCCTGGCGCGGCGGCTGCTGGTGCAGGGTCGGCGAGTGGCCGTGACCGGCCGCGATCCCGGACGGCTGGCCGAGCTGGCCGCAGAACTGGACACCCCCGACCTGCTGACGCTGGTCGCCGACGCCGGCGATCACGCGGCGACGGCCGAAGCGGTCGCCGCGACCGTCGAGCGGTTCGGGCGGCTGGACGCGGTCGTCGCCAACGCCGGTTACGCCCTCCACGACAGCGTCGCCGACGGCGATCCGGCTGCCTGGGACGGGATGGTGCGGACCAACGTGCTGGGCCCGGCGCTGCTGATCAACGCCGCATTGCCGCAGCTCACCCGCAGCCGGGGCCGGATCGTGCTCGTCGGCAGCGTGGCCGGCATGGTCCACACGCCCGGCAACCTCTACGGGGCGACGAAGTGGGCGGTGACCGGCTTGGCCGAGAACACCCGGAGGCTGGTGACCGCGGACGGAGTCGGCGTCAGCCTCATCTCGCCGGGCCGAGTCGACACCGCGTTCTGGGATCCGGTCGGGGGCGCGCCGGCAGGCGGAGGACTGAGTGCCGAGCAGGTGGCCGACTCGATCGTCTGGGTGCTGAACCAGCCCGAGGGCGTCGACGTCAACACCGTCACCATCCGGCCGCTCGGCGCGGCCGTGTAGTCGAGATCTCGGGTGTTCTCGCGGTCTCGGGTGTTAGCAGCAGTGTTGGCCGCGCCAGGCTTCGCGGCCTTCCTTGACCGCCACTGCTGCGATCACCAGGGCGACGATGGGATCGGCCCAGGACCAGCCGAGCAGGCTGTTGAGCAGCAGTCCCAGCAGCAGGACGCCGGACAAGTAGGTGCACAGCAGGGTCTGCTTGGAGTCGGCGACCGCACTGGCCGAGCCGAGTTCTCGGCCGGCGCGGCGCTGGGCGGCCGACAGGAACGGCATCACCAGCAGCGACACGGCGGCCAGCGCGATGCCCACCGTCGAGTGGTCGGCGGACTCCGCGCCGAGCAGCGTGCGCACCGATTCGACCGTGACGTAGGCGGCCAGCGCGAAGAACGACACCGCGATCACCTTCAGCGCCGCCCGCTCCCGGGCCTCGGGATCGCTGCCGGAGAACTGCCAGGCGACCGCGGCTGCGGAGGCGACCTCGATCACCGAGTCCAGGCCGAAGCCGATCAACGCTGTCGAGGAGGCCACCGTTCCGGCCGAGATCGCCACGACCGCCTCGACGACGTTGTAGGTGATCGTCGCGGCGACCAGCCACCGCACCCGGCGAGCCAGCACTGCCCGTCGATGCGGATCGATCGTGGCATCCGCCGCGCAGCAGTCGTCGACGCAGGCATCCGGCTCGACCGGTTTCCGGCGCTCGAGATCCTCGCTCACCGCGCTGCCTCCGGTTCGACCGTCGCTGCCGCGGGCTGGGCATCGTTGAGGCACGGCTGGTCCGTTTCGACGGCGAGCACGACGTGGACCAGCTCGCCGAGCGCACGCGCCAAGTGGGCGTCGGCCAGCGCGTAGCGAACCTGGCGGCCTTCGTAGGTCGCAACGACCAGCCCGCAACCGCGCAGGCAGGCCAGGTGGTTGGACACGTTCGAACGGCTCAGCCCCAGCTGCTCGGCCAGCACGCCCGGATAGCTCACCCCGTCCAGCAGCGCGACCAGGATCCGGCACCGCGTCGGATCGGCCAGCGCCTTGCCCAGTCGAGCCAGCGCCGCACCCCGCGTCTCACACGTCAGCATGAGTCGAACAGTACATCGAGCAATGATATAACAGCAAGGGCTGAACTGTTCTGGATCGACCGCAGCGTGGGACGCGGGATCAGCGCGTTGCCTTGACGCCAAGGGCAACGTTTAACTTCGACGTCATGCGGATCGGTGAGCTGGCCAGACGCGTTGGAACGACGACACGCGCGCTGCGGTTCTACGAGGCACAGGGCCTCCTCGAAGCGCGCCGCTCGACGAACGGCTACCGGGAGTACGGCGAGGACGACGCCCGGCTCGTCAACGAGATCCGCGCGCTGCAAGCCGTCGGATTCTGCCTCGACGACACCAGGCCGTTCGTCGAATGCCTGCGCGCCGGCAACGAGTCCGGCGACTCGTGCGCCGATTCGATCGAGGTCTACCAGCGAAAGCTGGCAGAGGTGGACGCCTGCCTCGAACAGCTCAACTCGGTGCGGACGAGTCTCCTCACCAAGCTGGGCAAGGCGTTGGCGAGGCACCCCGGGACGTGCGGCGTGACCGACCGAATCTCCAGCGAAGCGAACGAAACAGAGGAGCCCTGATGCCGGCCACCAACCTTCCCAGCGAGGTTTCCGCGGTCACGGACGAAACCTTCGAACGGGACGTCCTCCGACACGAAAAGCCCGTTCTGGTGGACTTCTGGGCGAAGTGGTGCCCGCCCTGCCACATGATCGCGCCGGTCCTCGCCGAGATCGCGAGCGAACGTGCCGACTCGCTGGCCGTCCGCAAGGTCAACACCGACGAGAACCAGCTCGTGGCAAGGGAATACCAGGTCATGTCACTGCCGACGCTGATGCTCTTCCTCGATGGTCGGCCCGTGCACGCGGTCGTCGGCGCGCGGCCGAAGGCACAACTGCTGGCGGAACTGGACGCAGCCCTGCTCCGCTGAGCGAGTGCGAAGCAGCGATTCCTGGCCTCGATTGGTGAATTTCAGTTGACCAAGGTTCCTAGGATCGTTGGGTATGGGGAGCAGCAAGATTCCGGTGCTTTGGGTGACCGGGGCGCCTGGGGCGGGGAAGTCGACGAGCGGCTGGGGGTTGTTCACCCGCATCTCCGGGCGGGGCGGCAGCGTCGCCTACGTCGACATCGATCAGCTCGGCTTGATCGGGCCGCCGCCGGGTGGCGGCGATGCGAGCCACGAGATCAAGGCCGCCAACCTGCTGCGGGTGATCGCTTTGCTGCGACGTCGCGGTGTTCAGCAGGTGATCGTTTCCGGTGTCGTGGATCCGAAGCTGGGCGTCGAACCGTTCTTCGCGGGCAGTGCTGAGGCGGGCCACATCGACCTCACGCTCGTGCGGCTGCGTTGCGACCGGGAGGAACTGCGGCGCCGATTCCTCGGGCGCGGATCGCCTGCCGGCCTGCTGACGGAGCTGTTCGAGCTGGTCGACAAGCTCGACCGCACCGCGATCGGCGCCCTCCTGGACACGACCGGACAGCACCTCGACGACACCGTGGACGCTCTGATGGAGCATTGCGTCGTGCGGCGCGGTCCGGTCCAGCCGCTGGTCCCCGTCGAGGACGCGATGCCGCCGAGGCCGGTGATCGTCGTGGTCGGGGCGACTGCGGTGGGGAAGTCGACCGCTGCGTGGAGCGTGCTGCGCGACCTCTGGCAGAGCGGCGTGCCGACCGCGTACATCGACCTCGACCAGCTCGGCTTCGTCCACCCCGGGCCGGATCACCTTCTCCAGGCCGCGAATCTCGCGGCGCTGTGGCGCGGCTACCGGCAGGCCGGGGCGCAGGCGCTGCTCCTCGTGACCCGCGAGCCAGGCGCAGCCGTCCTGGGAGCGTTGGCGGAGGAGCTTCTCGCCGTCGTCCGGCTGGACGCCGACGCCGCGACGCTGGAAGACCGCATCCGACGCCGAGCCGATGGCGAGTCGGCGCTGCTCGCGGGCGACGAACTCCGTGGTGCGCCGCTTGAAGTGCAGAGCAGGGTGGCTGCCCGAGCGGTGGCGGAGGCGGATCGGCTGCGGAGTTCCGGGGCGTACCGGATGGTCCTCGACACCACGGGCCAGTCTCCTCAGGAGACCTCCGCCGCGCTGCTCGACATGCTGAGCCCCGCCCTCGAATCCCTGCTCCCAGAACCCGATCCGCGCTGATCATTCGCCGGAACCTGCGAGTTCCAGTGCTTTTCGGGTCTGGCGGAGCGAACGGCCTGTTCGTCTCCGCTATCGAGGTGAACGGTCCGTTCGCTCCAAACCGCCCGCGAGAGCTGAGCACTCACGGCACGATCTCGCGCGGTGCGGTCTCAGCCGAGCCGGTGCTCTCCGGTGGGCGCAGGTCAGCGGGCGGTTCCTCCGGCAGGCCGATGCGCATGATCCGGGTTTCCCCGGCGCCTTCCTCGTCTTCGGTGTGGAGCGCGAGCCAGCGGTTGTCGGGCGACCACGCCAGGTCGTAGACGTTGCCGCCCGGCCAGTGGCTCATGATGACCTCGCGGTCGCTGATCCTGCGGACGCACAACTCGTGGCCGTTCGCGCCCCAGATGTCTCCTCCGGTGTCCGCAGCGGTGACCAGGTAAGCGGTGGGCGGGCTCAGCGCCAGTTGCAAGACGGAAGGCGCGACGTCCGGGATGGCGTCGACGACGGTCCTCGAGGACGGGTCGATCACGTGCACGTCCGGCCCGAACGCACCGGCGAACAACACGCGTCGGCGATCGCCACCTTCTCACCGACGAGCACCCGCGCCCGCTCGCCTCCGTCGATCAAGAAGTCCACGCCGGGAGCCAAGCCGAAGTCGATCCGGTGGGCGCCGGTGCGCGAGCGAACCTCTCCTCGTTCCATCGGGACTTCGACCACGACGCCGGTGTCCACGTCGTACGCGCTCTGCGTGGGCGTCGACGGAAGCCAATTCGTGCGCACGACGACATGCCGCCCGGGAACCCACGTCAAACGCCCGTGCTCCAAGGTGAAGCGCCGGTGCTCCGACCAGTCTGCGCAGTCGTACACCACGACCTCGGCGTCCCACCCGACCACGGCGAGGAAGCGGCTGTCATCGGAGAACGCCAGTTGTGTCGAGGTATCGGAGCCGAAGGGCCGGAGCACGAGCGGGTTGTGCACGTTCGGCACGAGTGGCACGTCCTCGGGCCGCAGGCTGTCGGCGTTGATCGGGAGCTGGGTGGAGCCCCACGCCACGCCGGGCCTCAAGTGCTGGATCCAGGCCGGATCGGTGACGCGGACGGCGTAGTCGGCTTGCACCAGCCATTCCTCGTCGGCCCACTGCCCGTCGCGCTCGTAGTAGAAGTCCTTGAGGTGCCCCCAGCCTTCCTCGGACGGCGGTTGGTTGGCGACGGCGGTGCGCTCGACGTGCGCGACGAACCAGCGGGCGTGCTCGGCGACCCAGGCCCGGTCGAGGATCTGGGCGGATTCGATGACCTCGCCGATCGGGTGTTCCCAGCGGCCGGATTCCCACAGCAGCCCCAGGAAGAACCCCGGGTCCCGCACCGGCGGCGCCAGGTAGCTCCGGCCGCTCGTCTCGTAGTACACGACGAACACGCGGAACCGCACTTCGCGGCGGTCCAGGTCGACGTCGAGGACGCGGGCCCCGAAGACATCGGTGGACATCGGTGATCAGCTCCTGCGTCGAACATCCGGCCTCATCGTGCCGCCGGAGTCTATGACGCCCAGGGGCGGCGAGTCATGGCTTTCGCCACTCCGCCCGCAGTGTCTACTGTGGATCGCGCCGCCAGTGGGCGAGCCAGTTCTTCTTGGGCTTGGGGTGCTTGATGTCGTTGCCGCCCATGAACGAGTAGGTGCGGATGCGGACGACCGGCGCGTTCGGCATTTCCGCGTCCTCGTCGACCTTGACCGTGTTGCCGCCCATGAAGTCCGTGGAGTCGACCACCACGCGCACCCCGCGCGGCACGATCACGTCGCTGCCGCCCATGATCGACACAAGCACGATCTCGATCTCCTGGCCGGGCAGCATCGCGTCGCGCAGGTCGATCGTGGAACCGCCCATCAGCGCGAAGTACCCGGACTTGCGGGGCACCCGCCAGCGGCCCTTGTAGTCGGAGCCGCCCATGATCGCGACCTTCCACCGGCGCTTGGACTCGTCGGCGGGTTCGGCGGGCAGGTTCGCCGGCGCGGCCGGCAGGTCGGCCACCAGCTCGTCGAGCTCGCTTCGCGTGACGGCCTGGTAGGCAGCGTCGACGCGGTCGGTGAACTCGACCAGGGTCAACCGCCCGGCGCCGACCGCCTCGGTGAGGCGCTGCGCGGTCTCGGCGCGTTCGTCGTCTGATGCGCGGAGGGACCGGTCGTCGCTCCCGTCTGGGCTGCTCATGTCAGCAGTCTAGGGCGTGGACGGTTCCGCCACGGCCGGATACCGGACATTTCGGCGTGCGGCTGCGCGGTGGAGCGCGGTGCCGATGAATCCGAAGCAAATGTCCTATATGGACACATAAGGTCGGGGAGATGGCGGGGAACCTGCAGAAGCGGGTGGGTCTGTTGCGCTGACCTGATCGGCTGCGAGCTGCGACCGGTCGGCGATCACGGCGCGGTACTCTGCTGGTTCGGCAATACCGGCGCGTTTCGCAGTGTTCGACCGGGCAGCTGGGGGTTACCTGGGGTGGACTTCTTCATCAGCCATGCGGGCCGGGACCGGGCGTGGGCGGAGTGGGTGGCCTGGCACCTGGTCGACGCCGGCTACACCGTCGAGCTCGACACCTGGGACTGGGCCGCCGGGGACAACTTCGTCACCAAGATGGCCGCCGCGCTCGACGGCTCGGAACGCGTCGTGGCCCTGTTCTCGCCCGCCTACTTCGAACCGCAGCGCTACACCACCGACGAGTGGGCCGCCGCGTTCGTGCACGACGAGCAGCAGCGTTCCAGGTTGCTCCCGCTGGTGGTGGAAGAGTGCGAGCCGCCGCAGCTGCTGCGCCCGCTGATCGCGCAGAAACTCTTCGGGCTGGACGAGGATCAGGCCCGCAAGGCGTTGCTGGATGCGGCTCGCGGCCCGCAGCGCCCGGACGGAAGGCCGGAGTTCCCGCCCAGCGCGCAAACCGGTCGTCAGGAGGCCGGTTCCCGGCCGCGCGTTCCCGGGCGTCCGCCCGCGGTTTGGAACGTGCCCGGGCGGAACTCGGACTTCACCGGCCGCGACGGTGTGCTGGTGCCGCTGCGGGAGCGGTTGCTCTCCGGCAAGAACACGCAGGTCCTGCACGGGATCGGCGGTGTCGGCAAGACGCAGCTGGCGATCGAGTACGCGCACGGCTTCGCCGCCGGGTACGACCTGGTGTGGTGGATCGACTCCGAGCGGACCGGCCTGATCAGCGAGCAGTTCGCGGCGCTGGCCGTCGCGGCGGGCCTGGTCGGCACGAACACCGACCACACCGCGGCGGAACTCGCGGTGCGCAAGTACTTCCGGGAGAACTCCCGGTGGTTGCTCGTCTTCGACAACGCCGAGGAACCGGCCGCCGTGCGGCCCTGGCTTTCCGGGGCCGCCGGGCATGTGCTGATCACCTCGCGGAATCCCGCCTGGAACGAGGTCGGGACGCGCACCGAGGTGCAGGAGTTCCAGCGGCAGGAGTCGATCGCGCTGCTGCGCTCCCGCCAACCCGACCTCGCGGACGCCGAAGCCGACCGGCTCGCCGACGAGCTCGGCGACCTGCCGCTCGCGCTGGCGCAGGCAGGCGGCACGCTGGCCGAAACCGGCCTGTCGGTGCCGGAATACCTCCGGCTGCTGGCGAGCCGCACGAACGACGTGCTCAACGAGAAGCCGCCGAGTTCGTACTCGACGTCGCTGGCGGCTGCGGTGCGCGTGTCGATGGAGCGGTTGGCGGCGGATGAGCCCGCCGCAGTTGCGTTGCTCCAGGTGTGCGCGATGTTCGCGCCGGAGCCGATTCCGACCGGCTGGCTGAACAAACCCGAGGCGTTGCCGGATGAGCTGGCGGCGGTCGCCGGGGATCCGCTCGCGTTCGGCAAGCTGGTCGGGCGGATCGGCCGCATCGGATTGGCCCGGGTCGGCAACGCGACCATCCGCATCCACCGCCTGGTGCGGTCGGTCATCCGCGACCAGCTGTCGGCCGACCGGCGAAATGCGTTGCGCACCAGCGCAGAAGCCCTGCTCGCCGAGGTCGAACCAGGCAGCACGGATGATCCGATGGCGTGGCCGGAGTGGGCGCGGTTGCTGCCACACCTGGTCGAGGCGGACCCGGCGACCACGGGCAACGAACGGCTGCGTTCGCTCGCCTGCGACGCCGCCCTGTACTTGCTGAGGCGCGGGGATGTTGCGTCGGCCATGCCATTCGTCCGCCGCCTCTACGAACAGTGGCGAGAACGGATCGGTCCGGATGACATCCACACGTTGACCGCGGCGAACGAGGTCGCCCACAGTCACTACCAGCTCGGAGAGTTCCACAAGGCACACGTGCTGATTGAGGACACCTTGCCCAGGTGGCAGGAGAATTTCGGGGGCGACCATGTCGGAACGCTGCGCTCCATGAACGACCTCGGCGTGATCCGCGGCGAACTTGGCGAATATGGGCTGTCTTGCGAAACGTACGAGGCTGTATGGGGGAAGCGTCGTCATCTTCTAGGCGAGGATGATCCGGAAACCACGTTCGCGATGACGAACTTGGCAAACGCTTTGATCCGTGTCGGCTTGGAATCGCGCGCACGTGAACTGCACGAGTCGGCATTTAGGCAGTTTCGACAGGCACTGGATGATGATCATCCGTATGTTCTGCGGGCAAAAACCAGCTTGGCGACGATGCTGGCTCGTGCAGGTGAGGTTCGGCGAGCTCGAGAGCTCTGCGAGGAAGCTTGGGAGAAGCGCCGGGAGGTGCTCGGTGAGGAACATCCAGACGTCCTAAATTCGATGGGAACCGCAGCGTTCGTGTACGCGAAGCTCGGGGAGAACGAGAAGGCGTGCCGGTTGAGGCGGGAGGCGTGGCAGCGGTTGCGCCAGGTGTTGGGCGAAAATCATCCTGAAACTCTGGTCGCCGCGTCCAACTTCGGCCGGATCTTGATAAGGGTGAATCGGACAGCGCAGGCCCGACCGTTGTTGGCCGATGTGCATGAGCGACAGCGGAAGATTTTCGGTTCCGATCACCCGGTTGTGCTGGAGACCTACTCCTTTGTGGCCATTGCGCTCTACAAGGTGGGAAAGGTCGCTCGGGCCCGGCATGTGGCTGACAGCGTCATGGCCGCATCCCGGCGCAGGTTCGGCGAGGGGACGTACCAGGTGAGGCAGGCCGAGGAGCGGCTGAAACCGATTCTCCGGACCACCCCTCGCCCTTCGAAGCGGCGTTGAACATCAGCGATCAGTGAGGCGCCAGCGCTCCCGCTATCCAGAGGACGGCGAGGACGCACACGACGAGGGTGAAACCTCCTGCGTAGTGGCGGAATCGCGCCCGCCACGGCATCTGGCGGAGCACGATCATCACCGCCACCAGGGCCGTCAGGCCGACCGGGAGAAGCGCTCTCGCCGCGCGGTCGAACGACGTGAGCGGCAGGTACGTCTGGGCTCCGTAGAACGACAGGATCAGCGCCGGGAGCCCCAGGCCCGCGGCCGCCGCGGCGGCGAACAGGTTGAAGTTCTGCTGCGCTTCGGCGTCCTGCGCCACCGAGATCGTCGACATGCTGTCCTGCAACGAGTGCAGCCGCGCGGTTTCCTCCTCCAGGAGGTTGCTCATCGACCGGCAGTGCCGGATCGCGTTGTAGTGCATCCGGTCCGGGATCGGGGTTTCCGGGCCCGGCGGCTCGGCGGCTCCGCCCTGCTGGTGCGCCGTTTCGTCGCGTCGCCAGAGGTCGTCGCGGATCGCCGCGCGCGACTCGTCCCGGGCTCGGTTGAACGCGATCGACAGCTCGATGACCTCCGCCAGCAGTCGTCGCAGCGGCTCCTGGCGGCGGTTGGCCAGCTGGTCGGCCAGTCGCCGTTCCAGCTCGTAGCGCAGCGCCCGGACCTTCGTGACCTCGTTGTGCGAGGACTCGGCCACCGCCTTGGCGAGGGTGGCGGCCACGTCTTGCGCGTCGCCTCGCACCGGATGCGCCGGCTCGGCCAGCGAGGCGCCCAACGCGTCGTCAAGCTGCGACCGCACGTCCTGCACCTGCGTCCAGCGCTCGCGCTCCGACCACAGCGCCGTCACCAGGATCGTGACCTCCGGTGCGGCGTCCGGGTGCACCGCGATGCGCACCCGGCCGGTGATCAGCTTGCGCGATCCGCGTTCGCCGATGAGCCGCAGCAGGGGAGCCGCGCGGTAGGCGGACGTGCCCGCCTGGTGGAAGGCGTCTTCTTCGTCCGGGAAGCCGTGCTCTTCGGTGTGCTCGTAGCGGACCTTCGCCGACACGCCGAGTTCCGGCGCGCTCGCATCGCCTGTGAACAGGCGTAATTCCGCCTCCTGGGCACTCATGATCACATCCTAAGCGGCGCCCACCCGGCGGCGTGGGGAACGGGGACCCGGTCGAGTCGGGAGCGAGCGGGCCGCGGGTTGAGGCCGGATGATGGCCCGCGGGAGTCCGGACTGGGAGGCACCACATGTTCGACATCACCAGGCAGGTCACCTCCGTGCAGCGCGTGGTCAGCCAGCACTCGGTCGGCGGTGGCGCGCAGGTCAGCGTGCTGCTGCGCCGCAACTACGCCGCCCCGATCGAGGAACTCTGGCGCGCCCTCACCGAACCGGACCGGTTGCGGCGCTGGTTCCTGCCGATCACCGGCGAGCTCCGGGAAGGCGGCCGCTACCAGTTCGAGGGCAACGACGGCGGCCAGATCCTGCGCTGCGCGGCGCCGCGCCTGCTGAAGACGACGTTCGGCGACAGCGTTTTGGAGCTGCGGCTCTCCGAGACCGACGGCGGCACCGGGCTCGAGATGATGCACTCGGTCCCGATGAAGCCGATCAGCAGCGGCGCGGGCGCGCTGTTCGTCGGCCCCGGCTGGGACGTCGGCCTGCTCGGGCTGGACCGGTACCTGCGGGGCGAGTACGTGCCGGGATGGGAGAACTCCGCTGCGGCGCAGGAGTTCTCCCGGCAGACCATCAAGGCGTGGGCCGCCGCCACCGAGGATTCCGGCACGGCCGACGGCGACCAGATCGCCGACGGGGTGGCCGCGGCGACCGCCCGGTTCACGCCCGATCTCGACCAGACGACCGCCTGATCGCGACCGCCATCAGGGCGGCCGCTGCGCACAGCGCGGCGGCGCTGATCCAGACCGCGTCGTAGGAGCCCAGCAGGTCGCGCGCGACGGCACCGGAGTAGGCGATCAGCCCGGCGCCCAACTGGTGCGCTGCGCTCACCCAGCCGAAGACGATCGCCCCGCCCGCCCCGAAGACCTGGCGGCACAGGGCGATCGTCGGCGGGACGGTGGCGACGTCGAGCAGCCCGAACAGGACGGCGAAGCCGATCATCTCGGGCCGCACCGTAGGCCCGAACAGCGCGGGCAGTGTCAGCAGGGAGACGCCGCGCAGCGCGTAGTAGCCCGCCAGGAGCAGCTGCGGGCTGAACCGGTCGGTGAGCCAGCCGGAACCGATCGTGCCGGCCACGTTCACCACGCCGATGACCGCGAGCAGCGAGGCCGCCATCGTCGTCGGCATGCCGTGGTCGTGCGCGGCAGGGGCGAAGTGGGTCCACATGATCCCGTTGGTGGATGCCCCGCAGATCGCGAAAGTGCCCGCCAGCAACCAGAACGGGCCGGTTCGCGCCGCGTCGAACAGCAGTCGCACCGCGCGCCGGGCCGCGCCCGGCACCGGCTCCGGCTTCGCCTCGAAAACCGTTGCGCCGTACGGGCGCAGGCCGAGGTCGGCGGGGTGGTCGCGCAGCACCGACCAGGCCAGCGGCGCAGTGACCAGCGCGATCAGCGCGAGGCCCACGGTCGCCGAACGCCACGCGAAGTGGTCGATGACCCAGGACATCACCGGCAGGAACGCGAACTGGCCGAAGACGCTCGCCGCGGTCAGCAAGCCGGTCACCAGGCCACGGCGGGCCACGAACCAGCGGTGCGTCACGGTCGCCGCGAACGCCATCGCCAGCGCGCCGCAGCCGATCCCGACGAGCACCCCCCACCCCAAGACCAGCTGCCAGGATTCGGAAACGATCGTGGTCAACCCGGCGCCGGAGGCGATCAGCAGCAGCGCGCTCACCGCCACCCGCCGGATGCCGAAGCGGTCCATCAACGCCGCGGAGAACGGCGCGGTCAGCCCGTAGAGCGCCATGTTGACCGAGACTGCGACGCCGATGGCGGCCCGAGACCAGCCGAATTCGTGGTGCAGCGGGGTGATGAGCAAACCGGCAGTGGTGGCGCAGGCGCCCGCGCCGATGACCACCAGCGCGGTGACTGCGGCGACCCACCACGCGCGGTGGAGGCCCGCCCGGGCGGCTGTTTCGATCGTCATGCCCCGACCCTGCGCCGCCGGCCGCCGCGGAACGAGTGGCCCGTTGGCCAACATGTGCAAGAATCGGGCCATGGCCGATCGAGTCGCGGTACTGGTCCGCCACGGCGTGATGCCGATGGAGCTGGGCCTGGTGCACCAACTGTTCGGGCGGGCCTGCTCGCCAGCCGGAGAACCCCTGTACGAGATCGTGACCTGCGCACTCGTCCCCGGCGTGGTGCGCACCGACGCGGACTTCCCGATCCACGTCGCGCACGGCCCCGAGGCGCTGGCCGACGCCGGAACCGTGATCATCCTGGCGTCGCACGAGCCCGACGAGACCGAGACCGAAGGCCGGCTCGGCGCGGAGCTCGCCGCGGCGTTCGCGCGGATCCGGCCGGGCGCCCGCATCGCCTCGATCTGCACCGGGGTGTTCGTGCTGGCCGCGGCCGGGCTGCTCGACGGCCGCCGGGCGACGACGCACTGGAGGTCCTGCGACCAGTTCCGGCGGCTCTACCCGGCGGTCCGGCTGGATCCCGACGTCCTCTACACCGACGACGGCGATGTGCTGACCTCGGCGGGCGAGGCGTCCGGGATCGACCTGTGCCTGCACATGATCCGGTGCGACCACGGCGCGGCGGTCGCCAACGAGGTGGCGCGGACGACCGTGGTGCCGCCGCATCGCGACGGCGGCCAGGCCCAGTACATCCGGCGGCCGATGCCCGAACCGCAGTTCTCGTCGACCGCGCAGGCCCGGGCGTGGGCGCTGGAGCACCTGGACCGGCCGCTGACCCTGCGCGAGCTGGCCGCGCGGGATTCGATGAGCGTGCGGACGTTCACCCGCCGGTTCCGCGACGAGGTCGGCATCTCGCCGCTGCAGTGGCTCACCCAGCAGCGCATCGAGCGCGCCCGGCAGCTGCTGGAGGAGACCGACCTGTCCGTCGACCGGATCGCGGCAGACGCGGGCTTCGGCACCGCGGCCTCGCTCCGGCAGCACCTGCAGGCGTCGCTCGGCGTGTCACCCAGCGCCTATCGCGGCACCTTCCGGGGCAGCGCCGCGGTGAGCTGATGCCTGCCGTGAGTCTTTTGGGTTGCCATGGCAGCCCAAAACACTCACGGCCCCGTCGGTAGCGGAACCCTTGCCGTAGTCCTCCCGCCTGGTTGAGGATCTGATGGTCAGACCACCGGGTCTGGTTGTCCACCTTCCGGGAGGAAAGATCATGACGAATCGGCTCGCCAACCTCTTCCGGCTCGACGGGCGCAAGGCGGTCGTCGTCGGCGGTGGCAGCGGCCTGGGCCGCTCCAGCGCGGTGGCACTGGCCGAGTTCGGCGCGCAGGTGATCGTCGCCGACGTGGATCCGGTCGGCGCCGAGGAGACCGTCGAGGCGATCCGGCAGCTCGGCCACGAGGCGAGTCGGCGCGAGCTGGACGTGCGCGACGGCGCGCAGATCGGGCGGCTCGCGGAGGCCCAGGCGGACACCGAGGTACTGGTCGTGACGCCCGGCATCAACGTCCGCAAGCGCCTGGTCGACACGGTCGACGAGGAGTTCGACCGCGTCGTGGACGTCAACCTCAAGGGCACCTACCGGCTGGTGCGGGACTTCGGCGCCCGGATGGCCGAGCGCGGCCGCGGCAGCATCATCACCTTCGCCAGCTTCCGCGCCGAGGTGGTCGAACCCGGCCAGGGCATCTACGCCGCGACCAAGGCCGGCGTCGTGCAGCTCTCCCGCGCGCTGGCCGCGGAGCTGGGGCCGAAGGGCGTGCGGGTCAACGCGATCGCGCCCGGCCCGTTCGAGACACCGCTGACCGCGCAGATCAAGTCCGATCAGTCCTGGTATGGCGCCTATGCGGACAAGACCGCGCTGAAGCGGTGGGCCGCCGCCGACGAGATCGCCGGTGCCGTGGTGTACCTGGCCTCGGACGCCGCGTCGTACGTCACGGGCAGCCTCCAGCTGGTGGAGGGCGGCTGGACGGCGATCGACGGCCGCTTCGAGCCCAGCGTCTGATCCGCCGGCGCCCCGGGGGTCGTGAGCGAAACATCCGGTAAGAGCCGGAATCATCGCTCACGACCCAGCGGCCGGCGCCCTGCTCAGGGCTTTTCGACCTAGGCGGCCAGGCCGCCGGTGATCCGCACCAGTTCGTCGAACGACGTCGGGAACATCGCGTGCTTCGCGCCCGCGCCCGCCCAGACCTCGGGGAAGTCGGCCAGCATCCGGTCCACCACGGTCCGGATCGGCCGCGGATGCCCGACCGGGCCGACGCCGCCGACCGGCTGCCCGGTCACCTCCAGCACGAACTCCGGAGTCGCGCGCCGGATCTTGCGCACCCCGAGCAACCGCGCGACGTGCTTGGTGTCGACCCGGTGCGCGCCGCTGGCGACGATCAGCAGCGGCTCGTCGTCGGCGGTGAAGATCAGGCTGTTCGCGATCGCGCCGAGCTCGCAGCCCAGTCGCTCCGCGGCCGCCGCCGCGGTCGGCAGCTCCGCGTCGAACTCGACGACGGAACCCGCGACGTCGAGATCACGCAGGCAGGCGGTGAAGGTGTCCGTGGCATTGCTCATGCCGCGCAGAATTCCGCAGGCCGCCCCGCCGGAACAAGTTGTTTTGCCCGGGAGAGTGCCGGCGCTGTCGCCACCCTCCGGACGTCCGTCAGCTCAGCAGCAGCAGGAGCTTGCTGACGCCGGTCAGGTTGGGGCTGGGGATGAACTCCGGGCCCTCGGCCGGATCGGTGCGCAGGTTCGGGAACCGGTCCAGCAGGATGTTCAGCGCGACCCGGCCCTCCAGGCGGGCCAGCGGTGCTCCCAGGCAGAAGTGGATGCCGCGGCCGAAGCCGATCTGCGGGTTCGGGTCCCGGCAGACGTCGAAGACGTCCGGGGCGGTGAACTGCCGGGGGTCGCGGTTGGCGGCCGCGATCCACAACAGCAGCAGCTGGTCGGCCGGGATCACCGTGCCGCCGAGCTCGACCTCCCGGTCGGTCGCCCGGGACACCGCGGCGAACGGGCTGAAGTAGCGCAGCGACTCCTCGATCGCCGAGGGCACCAGCGACCGGTCCGCCCGCACCTTCGCGAGCTGCTCGGGGTGCGCGTCCAGGCACAGCACGGTGTTGCCCAGCAGCATGGTCGTGGTGATGTGCCCGGCGATCAGCAGCACCATCCCGAAGTTGACCACCTCGGTGTCGGTGAGCCGCACACCGTCCACTTCGGCCTCGACGAGCTTGCCCAGCAGGTCCTCGCGCGGCGCGCGCCGCCGCTCCTTGACGTGCTCGAGCAGGTAGTCGGACAGCTGCTGGATCTGCTCCATGGCTTTCGCCATGTACTCCTCCTGCTCCTTCGAGCGGTCCTTGATGGAGAACTGGTTGGAGCTGTTGAACATCGCGTCGACCCACTTCTTGAACAGGCCCCGGTCGCTGCTCGGCACGCCCAGCAGCTCCGCGATCACGATGACCGGCAGCGGGTAGGCCAGGTCCCGGACCAGCTCGGTCCGGTCGGACACGGCGTCGAGGAGTTCGTTGGTCAGTCCGGCGATCCGCGGTTCCAGGTCGGCGACGACCTTGGGCGTGAAGGCGTGGCTGACCAGCTTGCGGAGCTTGTGGTGTTCAGGCGGGTCCATCTGGACGAGGTTGCCCTCGTCGTTCCCGGGCATCTCGGGCACCAGCCGCCGGGTGTTCGACGAGAAGGTGCCGGGGTTGCTGAGGGCTTCCAGGATTTCGGGGTACCCGTAGACGTTCCAGATCCCGGCCGCCGAATCGTGTTCGACCGGCTGCTCCGGTCGCACGCCGCGCAGCCAGAACTGCGCTTCGTTGATCCCCCAGGTGTCGGCGAGGGTCGTCATTTGTTGCCCCTTCCTGATGGACGAGCGCCGCCGGTCAGGCGCGCTCGCTGGTTATCCCGGAGGTGTAGATCCACTTCCGGTAGTTCGCGTTGATCTCGTCGAAGAGTGCGCTGATCTCGGCCGCCGCCGCGGTCAGCGAAGAGTGATCGGGCCCCTCGTCGGGCTCGAAGGCCCGGTGGATGGTCTGCGCCAGCGCTTCCGCCTTGGCCTGGTCGTCCAGGCCCTCCAGGTGCGGGTTGATGCTTTCCAGCAGGAAGAACCCGGTGACCGTGGCGTACAGCGAGAAGACCAGGTGCGGCACGTCGTCGCGCACCAGGCCGTACTTGTTGATCAGCTCGACGTAGCGGGCGGTGAACTCCTGACCGCGGCTCTGCGCATCGCCCTGCTTGAGGTTGCCGAGCAGTTCCGCGTCCCCGGTGACCAGCGCCCGCATCAGCGGCCTGCGCTGGGTGGCCAGGAACGAGGTCTGCATGAACCGGTGCGGCCGGACCTCTTCGGGATCGCGGCGCACGCGGTCGATGAGCTCGGCGGTCAGGTCCGCGGATTCGCGCAGGAACAGCGACTCGAACAGCCGCTCCTTGGTGCGCCAGTGCAGGTAGACGGTGCCCTTGCCGATGCCGGCCTGCCTGGCGATGTCCTCGATGGTCACCTTCCGGTAGCCCAGCCGAATCATCAGTTCGCCGGCCGCGTCGAGGATGCGGTCGGCACGTTCGGTGGGCTGCGTCATGGTGCTTCTCCTGCCTTCGGTTCGATCCGTTGACCAGATTTGAAATCTGGTCAACCGGTCATGAGTGTCACGGTAGACCCGGCCGGGATGATCGGGCAATGGATCTCGGGTCGGCTTTGACGCCGTCTTGATGCGTCACCCGGAAGCACCAACCCGTGCCTCCGCCGGGCGAACTCCGCCGCGCGCGGTCGCCCGGGCGGGCTTAGGTTCGGCAGGCAGCACGCATGCCGAAAGGCCTTTTCCGGCCCGCCCCGAAGGGAGCACCATGGGATTCGGAGAGTTCAAGGACCGCCTGCGGGATCTGGGCAAGGAGCACGGCGACAAGATCGAGCAGGGCTTGGACAAGGCGGCCGAAGCGGCGAAGGAGAAGTTCGGTCACGAGGACCAGATCGACAAGGCCGCCGAGAAGGGCAAGGAGTTCCTCGACGGCAACGAGCCGGGCGCCGGCGAACAGCGCTAACGGGACATCGCCGCCCGACCCAAGCTGACGAGCGGGACGAGGTGAGGGCCATCCTGCTCGCCAGTGGTCGGAGCGGATCATGGAGAGGCCGCCCAACGCACAGGGCGGCCTCTCTTCATGCGCGGAGCCTGTTTCCCGGCTCGTTTTGCGTAGGGGTGCGGGTGGCGGCCCCCTGCGGGAATTGCCGTCGCCTTCTCGCTGTGGGATCCCCGACATCATGAATGGCCAATTCACCACGTCGGGCTGTCCTCGCCGAGAACCCCGGCGGGGTGGGCACAGCCTGAGAACTCGCGGCGGTGCGAGTTGCGAGGGTGGGCTAAGCGGCTGCGTCGCTTCAAAGACGACAACCCGCCCTACTGCACGCCGCCACATCCAAGGCAGCCTTTATGGCAACTCGAGAGGCTCGCGGCCGGTGTCACACCGGGATTTCCACCTCGGCGGCGTTCTCCGACAGCGCGACGACTCGCCCGCCGCGCTCGCCGAGCTCCCGCAGGCGCTCCAGCGCGGTGTCGTTGAGCTGCACCGTCGCGCTCACCCGCTCGTTGATCGCGAGTTCGTCGAGCGTTCGCCGCGCCTCGTGACCAGCGTCCACTGTGGACTTCAGGCCGCCGGTGGAGGCGAGCGAGCCGCGGGCCGCGCCGAGCCGGCCGAGGGCGTCGTCCACGGCGTCGAGCAGCGCGATCCGGTTGCCTTCCGTCATGGCCCGCACCAGCTCCGGCTCGCTGCCCGCGACCCGGGTGCCGTCGCGGAACGAGCCGGCGGCCAGCGACAGCGCCAGCGGCCCGCCGTCGGCTCCGACCGCCGCGAGCACCGCGGCGAACACGTGCGGCAGGTGCGAGATGCGCGCGACCGCGAAGTCGTGCGAGGCCGCCGACGTCGGCACCACCTGGGCGCCGCAGTCGAGCGCGAGCCGGGCGGCCTCGCGCCACGCCGCGAGCGTGGTGCCGTCCTCGATGGTCACCGCCCAGGCGGCCCCGGCGAACAGCTCGCCGGAACCCGCCGACCAGCCTGAACTCGACACGCCGGCCATCGGGTGGCCGCCGGCGTAGCGGCCGGCGGGCAGGAGGCTGCGGACCTCGGCGTCGACCGGATCCTTGACGCTCACCACGTCGGTCAGCCAGGCGTCGGGAGCGTGCTCGGCGACCTGCCGCAGCACCGCGCGCACGGCGGTCAACGGCGTCGCGACGACCACGAGTGCCTCCGCCTCGGCGGCTCGGCGCAGGGCCGGTTCGATGTCGAGAACTTCGAAGCCCTCGGCCCGCGCACCGGCGGCGTCGGCTTCCGAAGCGGTGGTGCCCCAGACGGGGCGTCCGGCGGTTTTGGCGGCTCGCAGCACCGAGCCGCCGATGAGTCCCAGTCCGATCACGCACACGGCACGCATCGGTCCATCCTGCCTGAACTCTCCGCCGACCACGTACCCGGTTGAGCGGCAAACAATGCCCGGAAGGTTACGAGCGCGCAATAGTGCTTTCGGGTGGCGTTCGTACGCTCTACGGTGTCCTCATGACGGTGCAGGAGCCGGTCTCTGGCTTCGCCGTCGCCGTGGTCCGGGAGGACGGGCGGTGGCGGTGCAGCACGATGGACCAATCGGTGCTGGCCGGCCTCGACGCCTCGATCACGGCGTTGCGCGAGCTGCGTTCCACCGGCGCGGTGTTCGGAATGTGCAATGTGGACGACGAGTTCTTCGTGCTGATCAGGCCGGTGCCCGGCGGCGTGGACCTGCTGCTGTCGGATGCCGCCGCGGCGCTGGACTACGACATCGCGGCGGACGTCCTCGACCTGCTGCGCATCGATCCGCCCGATGAGGACGACGAAGAGGTGTGGCCGGAGGGCAACCTCGCGATCCTGTCCGATCTCGGGCTGCCCGAGGGCGAGCTGCTGGTGATCATCGAAGAGGTCGACCTCTACCCGGACGAGCAGCTGGAGATGATCGCCCAGCGCTGCGGGTTCGGGGACGACTTCGCGAAGGTGCTGGAGAAGCTGGAGCAGTGAGCACATCCGGTGTCCGCGCGGGCGACGCCGAGCTGGTGCGGGACGCGTTGCGGATCGCCGCCGAAGCACCATCCACAGGGGACGTTCCGATCGGCGCGGTCGTGGTCGACCAGGACGGGCGCGTCCTCGCCCGGGCGCACAACCAGCGCGAAGCGCTGCAGGATCCCACGGCGCACGCGGAGATCCTCGCGCTGCGCGCCGCTGCCGCCGTGCACGGCGACGGCTGGCGGCTGGAGGGCTGCACGCTGGCGGTCACCGTGGAGCCGTGCACGATGTGCGCCGGCGCATTGGTGCTGGCCAGGGTGGCCAGGGTGGTGTTCGGGGTGTGGGAACCGCGGACCGGCGCGGTGGGCTCGCTGTGGGACGTGGTGCGGGATCGCCGGCTCAACCACCGGCCGGAAGTCGTCGGCGGCGTGCTGGCCGACGAGTGCGCCGCGGTGCTGGAGGAGTTCTTCGCCGGACACCGAGAGTAGCGCTCGGGCGTTACGGATTTCGTCATATTCCACCGGTTCGGGTGGCCTGTCTGCGCCGTGATCGACATCCCGGCCTGTGACGATTGGTTGATCCGCTTCCACGAGGGCGGACTAATCGCGTTGCAGGGGGAAGTAACGTGGAACCGACCGATGCAGTCTTGGCCAAGCGCATCGCGGCGGGCGATGTCGACGCGTTCGAACTGGTTGTGCGCCGGTACTCGGACGGGATCTTCGGCATGTCGCTGCGGATGCTCGGAGACCGGGCCGAGGCCGAGGACGTAGTGCAGGACGTGTTCATCACGGCGTGGCGGCGGGCCGGCGAGCTCGTCGAACCGGCGGCCCTGCGAACCTGGCTGTTCCAGGTCGCGCGCCGGCACTGCCTGATCGTGTTGCGCCGCCGACGGATGCGCCGCACCGATCCCGTCGACGCGCTACCCGAGCACCGAGCCGCCGTGGGAGCCGCCACGTTGATCGCCGATCCGCAGCGAGCCGCGGAGGCGGGAGCGGGCGTGCTGGCGCTGCGGCACGCGCTCGCGGGCCTGCCGACCAAGCAGCGCGACGTCTGGGTTCTCGCGGAGGTCGACGGCCTGTCGTACGGCGAGATCGGCCAGCGCGTCGGCGCTGGTGAGCAGGCCGTGCGCGGCCGCCTGTCGCGGGCCCGGGCCAGCCTGGCCGACATGCTGCGGGCCTGGCGGTGACCCCCTGTGTCGAGCGGTATCGGGCGACCGGTAGCCTAGCTGGCGGTAGCGTGTCCGAGCGGCCGAAGGAGCACGCCTCGAAAGCGTGTGAGGTTAACAGCCTCCGTGGGTTCGAATCCCACCGCTACCGCTCGACGAAGGGCCGGTCCCGCGACCTGCGGTGACCGGCCTTTCGCTTCGCTCAGGCGGTTGGTCCGGCGTTGAGTCGGCCGGCGACTTCAGGTCCCGCAGCAGTTCGGTGAGCGCTCGTTCAGCGGTAGGTAGGCGAGGCCGTGCGGGTTCCGATCGGCGGTCGGGGTTACGGCACCGCCGTCTGGACCTGCGCGGGTGGCATGCCGCGGCGGGCGAGCAGCGCCCGGCCCACCGGTAGGTTCCGCGACGCCGTCGCGTTCACCAGGCGGCCTTCCATCCGGTCGCCGGAGAACAGCACTCCTGGGCTGCCCATGTCGCCCATGACCTGGGTCAACGGCTCGAACAGGAAGCGGGACGAGCCGCCGGTCCGCCGCGCCAGCACGAGGTGCAGGCCGAGGTCGCGGCCCTGCGGGGCGAACTCCGCCAACGGCGCGAGCGGATTTCCGGAGGTCGTCGACACCAGGTCGTAGTCGTCCACGATGACCACCACCTCCAGCCCGCTCCACCACGATCGGCGCTGCTTTGTTCACGTGATCGTGTGTCGCGCGTCGCTTCGGGCGGGTAACTTCTCGTCGATCATGTCGCTTGGCGAGGGGAAGCCGAAGTGCGCGTCACGTCACTGCTTGCCGCCACCGGGGTGCTGCTGTCCATCGCACCCGCGGCGACCGCGGTAGCGCAGCAGCAGGTCCGGATCCACGACATCCAAGGCATCACGCGGGTTTCGCCGCTGGCCGGCCAGCAGGTGACCGGGGTGCCGGGCGTGGTCACCGGGGTGCGCGGCTTCGGTCAGGCCCGCGGTTTCTGGCTCCAGGACGCCGAGCTCGACGCGGATCCCCGCACCAGCGAGGGGCTGTTCGTGTTCACCGGCGACCAGACGCCGCCGGTGGCGGTCGGCGACGTGGTCGCGGTCGGCGGGCGGGTCGTGGAGTACTACCCGGTGGCTTCGGGCGAGACGCCGGAGACCACGCCGAACCAGTCGGTCACCGAACTCACCGAGGCGACCTGGCAGGTCACCGGCAAGGGCGGCGTCCCGGCCGAGGCGGTCGGGCCGGAGACGGTCCCGGCGGAGTACGCGCCGCAGGACGCCAACATCGACAAGCTCGACCTGGAACCGCAGCGCTTCGCGCTGGACTACTACGAGTCGCGCGAAGGCACGGTGCTGCGCGTGGACGACGCGCGCGTGGTCGGCCCGACCGACGCCCACCGGGCGCTGTGGATCACCAGCAAGCCCGAGCAGAACGCGAACGGCCGCGGTGGCACCACCTACACCGGCTACGACGACGCGAACGCGGGCCGGCTCAAGGTCGAATCCCTGGCTGACGCGCCGTTCCCCGCCGCGAACGTCGGCGACGGGCTGCGCGGCAGCACGGAAGGACCGCTGGACTACAGCCAGTTCGGCGGATACGTGCTGGAGGCCGCGCGGCTGGGCGAGCACGTGCCGGGCGGCCTGCAGCCGGAGACGACGCGGCCGCAGGGCAGCGACGAGCTCGCGGTCGCGACGTACAACGTCGAGAACCTCGCCACGGGCAACGATCCGGCCAAGTTCGCCCGGCTCGCCGAAGGTGTCGTCGACCGGCTCGCGGCGCCGGACGTCGTTGCGCTGGAAGAGGTTCAGGACAACTCCGGGCCGACGGACGACGGCGTGGTCGCCGCGGACGAGACGCTGCGGGAGTTCACCGATGCGATCGTGGCGGCGGACGGGCCGCGCTACCTGTGGCGGCAGATCGATCCGCAGAACAACGCCGACGGCGGCCAGCCCGGCGGCAACATCCGGGTCGCCTTCCTGTACAACCCGGCCCGGGTGTCGTTTGTGGACCGACCGGGCGGCGACGCGACGACGCCGGTGCACCCGGTGGCCGACGGTTCGCGGCTCGCGCTGAGCGCCTCGCCGGGGCGCATCGACCCGGCGAACGAGGCGTGGCGGGACAGCCGGAAGCCGCTGGTGGGCGAGTTCCTGTTCCGCGGCGAACCGGTGTTCGTGGTGGCCAACCACTTCGCCTCCAAGGGCGGCGACCAGCCGCTGCACGGCCGGTTCCAGCCGCCGGCGAGGGTTTCGGAGGAGCAGCGGGTGCGGCAGGCGCAGGCGGTGCGCGGCTTCGTCGACGAGGTGCGGGCCATCGATGACGAGGCCCGGATCGTGGTGCTCGGCGACCTCAACGACTACGGCTTCTCCCCGGCCCTGGCGCCGCTGACCGGCGGGGGAGCGCTGGTGCCGCTGGCCGACTCGCTGCCGCCGGCTGAGCGCTACAGCTACGTCTACGAGGGCAACTCCCAGCAGCTGGACCACATCCTGGTCAGCCCGGCGATCACGGCCGAGTACGACGTGGTCCACATCAACGCCGAGTTCGCCGACCAGGCCAGCGACCACGATCCCCAGGTGGCCCGCCTGCGGTTCTGAGTCAGGTTCCGCCTGCTCAGGCCCCGTGAGTGTTTTGGGGTGCCATAGCAACCCAAAACACTCACGGGTCTCCACCTGCGGAAAGGTCGTTCAGGGGCGGATGTTCTGGTTCAGGTGGAAGAGGTTTTCCGGGTCGTAGTTTCGTTTCACCTGGACCAGCCGGTCGTAGTTGCCCCGGTAGTTCGCCTTGATCCGGCCCTGGTCGTCGCCGGCCATGAAGTTGACGTACCCGCCTTCCTCGGAGTGTGGCGAGGTCGCGGCGTAGTAGTCGCGCACCCAGGCGATGTTGGCCGCGTTGTCGGCCGGATCGGGCCACATCCCGGCGATCACGGTCGCGAAGTTCGCGTCCCGGTAGGCGAACGCCGTGGCATCCGGCGCGACCCGGTGGCAGGCGCCGTTGATCGGGTAGATGTGCACCGTCGAGTTCACCACCGGCACCCGCGGGCCGTGCTCGGTGTGCGCGGCGATCATCTCGTCGGTCAGCTCGACGACGAAGTTGGCCTTCCAGTAGTGCTGGAGCCCCGGGGGGACGAGCACGTCGAAAGCGCCGTTGAGCAGCGGATAAGGCATCGGCCCTACGTGCTCTGCGACGATCGGGGCGATGTCGCGCAGTGGCCGGACGGCGGCCGGGCCGGCCTCCATGGGCCCGGCCCAGCACGCGATGATCGCGATCAGCGTGTCGCCGTGCCGGTTCTGCGGGATGAAGGGCAGCGGTGGGGCGATCTGGAAGGCGGGGAACGCGCCGAGCTGCTCCGGTGCGTCGGCGATGATCTCGCGGTAGGCCCGCAGCACGTTCGCGACCTGGTCCAGCTCGAAGAAGATCGGGCCGCCGTAGATGTCGCGCACCGGGGCGAGCCGGAATTCGAACGAGGTCACCACGCCGAAGTTCCCGCCCCCGCCGCGCAATGCCCAGAACAGGTCGGCGTGCCGCTGCTCGTCGGCCACGATCAGCTCACCGGCGGCGGTCACGACGTCGGCGGAGATCAGGTTGTCGCAGGTCAAGCCCTGGCCGCGGGCGAGGTATCCGATGCCGCCGCCGAGCGTGAGCCCGCCGATGCCGGTGCTGGAGATGATGCCGCCGGTGGTGGCCAGCCCGAACGCATGCGTAGCGGCGTCGACGTCGCTCCAGGTCGCGCCGCCCTCGGCCCGTGCGGTCCGCGCGTCCGGGACGACGCGTACACCGCGCATCGGCGCCAGATCGATCACGACCCCGTCGTCGCAGGTCCCGAAGCCAGGCACGCTGTGCCCGCCACCGCGCACGGCGAGGTCGAGCCCGTTCTCCCGCGCGTAGTCGACGCCGGCGACGACGTCCCCGGCGTTGCGGCAACGCACCACGACCTGCGGGCGGCGGTCGATCATGGCGTTGTGCACGCGGCGGGCCTGGTCGAAATCGGGATCGTGCCGGCCGATCACGGCCCCGCGAACCCGCTCCCGCAACTGCTCGGCGGACATCCCCATAGCCGCAACGGTGCGGCGAGCCCGCGCGAACGGACAGGGACATACGGCCCGGCGAAACGCGAAAGAGCCCTGGCCGCGGAATCCGCAACCAGGGCTCTGACCAGCGGAGGATACGGGATTCGAACCCGTGAGGGCTATTAACCCAACACGATTTCCAATCGTGCGCCTTAGGCCGCTCGGCCAATCCTCCGTGCGGAAGCCTAGCAGGTGACCTCCTGAGCAGCGGATACGGGTCATGACCTGGGGCGACGGGTGCCCGTCGGGATCTTTGGCAGGCTCGGGGGCAACACGATTCGAGGATCTGTGACATGGGGCGCCGAACCCGACGGTCGCGTGGTTTTCAGCTGGTCTCAGCGCGCGGCGGCACCGTGCCACGAAGTCAGACGACTGTTGCCCCGTCGCGGCGGAGGACTCGTTGAAGCACGTCCTGCACACCGTCCTCGATCGCATCCAGGAGCTCGGCGCCGAACACGCAGAGGGAGTGTTCCCAGGGATGCCCGAAGGTGCCGAAACGGAGATCCTTGGCGAGGAAGATGTAGTAGTCCCCGTCCGGGTACGGGCTGAACGGCCAGCCTTCCCGCGAACGTCCTTCCAGCACGCGAGGCAGGAACATGTCGGTCGCCGGGAGATCCGGGCGGAGTCCGTAGCAGGTGTGCTGCCAGTCCAGGATCAGAAGTGCCTCTCCGGGCGCACTGCATGCGGCAAGCCCGTCCTGCACCAGATCGACCAGGCGGTCGAGTTCTCGATCGCCTGGGTCGTCGTGCAACGCGTCGAGGCTCCAGGTGACCGACGGAGAAGGCTCCGCGATCGCGGGGAAGACCTGCACGCTGGGCCGGAAGTCGAACTCGGCGTCGAAGCGATTCCAGGCGTCGGCACGTTCGGGCTCTGTCAAGTGGCGCAACCGTTCAACGGTCATCGAGCGAATCCGTCCTCAACGAGTCGTCACATTTCTTCAGCGGGTTTCTGGCCGCGGAGTTCCCAGTCTTGCCGACGCAACGGCACTACAACCGCGGAGTGCGGCTTTGCTGCGCGGTGCAGAGGTGTGAAGATCCATTGCATGCCCGGGCTGTGGGAAATGATCTTGATCCTCTTCGCTCTCTCGGTCGTCGGCGGCGTCGTCGCCTTGGTTGTCTTCTCGGTGCGAGGACGTTCCTGACGCAGGCCGTGGTTCAGCGACGAGGGCGGCACTCGAACCTCGTTCGTTGCCGTGCTGCCTGGTCAGCGCGGAGGGAGGGGGCACCTCCGCGGGGGTTCGGGGCGTCGGGTTACACTGTCCGTGGACCTCGTGCGGCGTCCATCCTGTGAACTCCCCCAGGGCCGGAAGGCAGCAAGGGTAAGCGGGCTCTGATGGGTGCACGGGGTCCCCTTATTTTTCCCGGCGGCCCCGGGCTCGGGCCGCGTTCGGGTTGTCGGGCTCACCGCGTAGGGTTTTGTCCGTGGCTCTCGCCCTTTACCGCAAGTACCGGCCGGCGACCTTCGCTGAGGTCGTCGGGCAGGACCACGTCACCGACCCGTTGCGGACCGCGCTGTCCGCCGGCCGGGTCAACCACGCCTACTTGTTCTCCGGGCCGCGCGGTTGCGGCAAGACTTCCAGCGCCCGCATCCTCGCCCGCTCGCTGAACTGCGCACAGGGCCCGACGCCCGACCCGTGCGGTGAATGCGACTCGTGCGTCTCGCTCGCGCCCGAAGGCGGCGGCAGCGTCGACGTCGTCGAGCTCGACGCGGCCAGCCACGGCGGCGTCGACGACACCCGCGAACTGCGCGACCGGGCCTTCTTCGCGCCCGCCCAGTCGCGGTACCGGATCTTCATCATCGACGAGGCCCACATGGTCACCACGCAGGGCTTCAACGCCCTGCTGAAGATCGTCGAGGAACCGCCGGAACACCTGATCTTCGTCTTCGCCACCACCGAGCCGGACAAGGTGCTCACCACCATCCGGTCCCGGACCCACCACTACCCGTTCCGGCTGATGCCGCCGGGCGTGATGCGCGAACTGGTCGAGCGGATCTGCCGCGACGAAGGCGTGCAGGTCGAGCCCGCGGTGTTCCCGCTGGTGATCCGCGCGGGCGGCGGCTCCGCCCGCGACACGCTGAGCGTGCTCGACCAGCTGCTCGCCGGGGCGGGCGCCGAGGGCGTCACCTACGAACGCGCGGTGGCACTGCTCGGGGTCACCGACGTCGCGCTGATCGACGACATGGTCGACGCGCTCGCCGCAGGCGACGGCGCCGCCGTGTACGGCACGGTCGACCGGCTGGTCGAGGCCGGGCACGACCCGCGGCGGTTCGGATCCGACCTGCTCGACCGGCTGCGCGACCTGGTGCTGCTCAACTCGGTGCCCGACGCCGCGCAGCGCGGACTGGTGGACGCCGCCGGCGACGAGCTCGCCCGGATGCAGGCCCAAGCCGAACAGCTTGGCGCGGCAACGCTTTCCCGGTTCGCCGAGATCGTCCACACTGGACTTTCCGAGATGCGCGGAGCCACCGCGCCCCGGCTGCTGCTGGAACTGCTCTGCGCGCGGATGCTCCTGCCGACCGCATCGGACTCGGAAGTCGCGCTGCTGCAACGACTTGAGCGCGTCGAGAGCCGCATGACCATCGCGCCGGGCGAGGGAGCCCCGGCCGCTCCTGCCGCAGCGGCGCCAGCGGGAGACGGCGAGGCGCGGCCGAAGCGCGTTTTCCAGCGGCCGCACGAGCGCGCAGCGCAGGAGGCAGCCGCTTCGCAGCAGGCGGAGGCAACACCGCGTCCGGCAGCAGCTGCGCCGCCCGAGTCGGCGGAGCCGCCCGCGGCCGCGGAGCCCGCTGCTGAGCCCCCGGCGACACCGCGTCCGGCAGCCGCGTCAGCTGCGCCGCCCGCGCCTGCGCCGCCCGCGCCTGCGGAGCGCCCGGCGACACCGCCGCAGGCGGCCCCGGCGCAGCCGAAGGCGGCCGCTCCCGCGCCTGCGGCGCCGCCTCCGGCGGCTGAGCCGCGCCCGGCTGCCGCGCCAGCGGCGGAGGCCGCCGCGCCGGCGCAGGCCGGGTTCGACGCGGCGAAGGTCCGGCAGGTGTGGGCCAAGGTGCTGCAGGCGGTTGCGACGCGGAATCGTCCGACGCAGGCGCTGCTGCTCAACGCCACGGTTCAGGATCTCAGCGGCGACAACACGCTGGTGCTGTCGATGCCGACCTCCGGTCTGGTCAAGCAGCTCGCCCAGCAGCGGCGGCTGGACTTCGTCCGGGACGCGCTGCGCGAGGTCGTCGGCGGCGAGTGGGAGATCCAGTGCGTCGAGGCCGGTGCCGCGCCGCCGCCTCCGGCCCGCGCCGCCGCGCCCAAGCAACCGCTGCAACGCCGGTCGACCCAGCAGAGCGAGTCCTCCGGAGCCCCGGCGGCGAACGGTCAGTCGGCGAATTCTCAGGCAGGCGGCGGTCAGACGACCAACGGTCGGACGCCGACCCGGCCGCAGGCCGGTTCGCCCGCGCGCCAAGGCTCGGTGCCGCGCCCGCCGGAGCCGGACGACATTCCGCCGCCACCCGAGCCGCCGGACGACGAGCCCCCGCCGCCGGATGACGTCCCGCCGCCTCCGGAGCCGCCGGAGCCGACGCGGCGCCCGCCGGTCTCCGATGACGAGGAAGACCCGGAGAAGATGCTCGCCGAGTCCTCCCCGATGGACGTGAATGCCCAGGTCGGCCAGGATCCGGAAATGGCGGCGGTGGAGCTCTTCGAACGAGAGCTCGGCGCCCGCCGAATCGAAGGCTGACCTTCCGCGAAGACGAGGGTTCAGTCCGGCTTCGCCAGGTGGCGGGCCAGGAAGGCGAGGGCTCGCGGGTAGGCGTCGAGGCGGTTGATGCGCTTGGCGAGGCCGTGGCCCTCGTCGTCGTACACCCGGAGCTCGCACTCCAGGCCGCTCGCCCGGACCGCCGCCGCGATCTGCTGGGCCTCCGACAGCGGCACCCTGGGGTCGTTCGCGCCGTGCAGCACGAACAGCGGCGCCGCGATGGACGCGACCCTGGTCAGCGGCGACACCGAGCGCAGGAATTCGGCATCAGCCGTGAGCGAGCCGTACTCGCGCTCGCGGTGCGCGCGTCGGTACGTGGCGGTGTTCTCCAGGAACGTCACCAGCGACGAGATCCCGACGATGTCGACCCCGGCCGCCCACCGCTCCGGCTGGAACGCCAGCCCGGCGAGCACCATGTAGCCGCCGTACGAGCCGCCCCACAGCGCCGCGCGCTCGGCGTCCAGTCCGATCGACGGCAGCCAGTCGTGCAGGTCGCCGAGGTCGGCCACCGACTCCAGCCGGTTGCGGCCGTCGTCGGCCGAGTACCAGCGCTTCCCGTAGCCGGTGGAGCCGCGGACGTTCGGCACCAGCACGGTGTGCCCCTGCGCGACGAGGGCCTGGACGATCGGGCTGAACGTCCGCACCGCCTGGCTCTCCGGGCCGCCGTGGACGATCAGCACCGCCGAGCCGGCCAGCCGCGGATCGGCCTCGCGCGGCGCGAAGACGAAGCACGGCACCTGTTCGCCGTCGCGGGCCTGCACCCGGTGCGAACTCGGTTCGACCAGGTCATCGAGCTGCGCCGCGGATTCGGTCAGCGACTCGCATTCGCCGGTCGCGGCGTGCACCAGAAGCGCGTCGCCGGGGATCGCCGGGGCGCTGAACGACAGCGCGACGTATCGCGCGTCGGGCGACCAGGCCGGGGGCGGCAGCGGGTACGAGCACCAGCCGTCGGCGGGTAATCGGATCGTGCGCAGCAGGTCGCCGGTGACGGCGTCGTGCAGCGCCAGGCGGCTCGCGCCGTCCTCGTTGGCCTGCACCAGCAGCGTCGAACCGTCCGGCGAGAGCCAGCCGGTGAGGTCGTGCTCGTCGGAGGTCACCAGCCAGCGCCGCGCGCCGGTGCGCGGGTCGATGCGCGCGATGCCGGCGCGGTCGCGGTCGGCGTCGGTGGTGACGATCAGGCCGTCGGGCAGCCAGCCGATCTGGCCGTGCCGGGCCTGCTCGCCGCGCCCGGTCAGCGCCAGCACATGACGTGTTTCGGTGTCGACCAGGAGCAGCTGGTCGGACATCGCGCGATCGGCGGGCACGGTCAGCGCCAGTTGGCGGCCATCCGGCGACACCGTCGCCTCCAGCACCATGCCGCCCTGGTCGTAGGCGATCGCCTCTTCGCCGGTTTCCACCTGGCGGATCACCACGTCGAAGTCCACGTCGTTGCGGCGGTTGGTCGCGTAGACGATCCGGCCGGGCAGTACGTCTAGTAGCCGATTCACGTGCGCCGGGTCGCGGACCAGCGGCTGCAGGTCGCGCAGCTGCGCCGGGCGGCGGCGCGGTTCGTCCAGGCGCAGCAAGGAAAGCTGGCCCCGCTCGTTGCCGTCGGTGTCGTGCTGCACGACCACGGCGCGTTCGCCGGGCAGGTAGCGGCCGGTGACCGCGCCCGGCAGGGCGGTCAGCGGGGTGCGCTCGCCGTCGGCGAGTTCGACGAGCTGGGAGGATCCGGATTCGTCGGAGCCGGCCAGGACCCGGCCGGTATCGGCCACGTCGAAGGCCCGCCAGCTGGTCAGCTCGAGCAACCGCACGATGTCCACCGCCATGCGATCACCCTGTCACGCTTCGCCTCCGCCGCCCAGGGTCGCGGACCGCCAGGCAGACCGGGCCGCGCATTCTCTAGGCTGGTGGTGTAGCCCGAATCGGGGTACGTGGACGCGCCAGCCGGAGGAGGATCACGGTGCAGCCAGGTGGGCAGCCGAACATGCAGCAGATCATGGAACAGGCGCAGAAGATGCAGCAGCAGCTGATGACTGCGCAGCAGGAGCTCGCCGACGCGGAGGTCACCGGGAGCGCCGGTGGCGGCCTGGTCACGGCGACCGTCAGTGGTTCGGGCGAGCTGAAGGGGCTGTCGATCGACCCGAAGGCGGCCGACCCGGAGGACACCGAGACGCTGGCCGACCTGGTGGTCGCGGCGGTGCGCGACGCCAACCGCGCGGCGCAGGAGCTGCAGGCCGAGAAGATGGGCCCGCTCACCGGTGCGCTGGGCGGCGGCCTAGGCGGTCTCAGCCTGCCGGGCATGTGATCACAGTTTCAATTGGAACTGCGCACCGTCGCCGGCGGGGAGTGCGGTTTCAATTGAAACTGCACCGAACCCCTGGAAACGAGCGATAAGTGTACGAAGGTCCCGTTCAGGATTTGATCGATGAGCTCGGCAGGTTGCCGGGCATCGGTCCGAAGAGCGCGCAGCGCATCGCCTTCCACCTGCTCGCGGCCGAGCCCGCGGACGTGACCCGGCTGCAGGAGGTCCTGCAGAAGGTCAAGGAAGGCGTGGTGTTCTGCGACGTCTGCGGCAACGTCTCGGAGGAGACGACCTGCCGCATCTGCCGGGACGCCCGGCGCGACAAGACGCTGGTGTGCGTCGTCGAGGAACCCAAGGACGTGCTGGCGATCGAGCGCACGCGCGAGTTCAAGGGGCGCTACCACGTGCTCGGCGGCGCGCTGGATCCGCTTTCCGGCGTGGGGCCGGACCAGCTGCGGGTGCGCGAGCTGCTGGCCCGGATCGGGCAGGACGACATCGCCGAGGTGATCATCGCGACGGACCCGAACACCGAGGGCGAGGCGACCGCGACCTACCTGGTGCGGATGCTGCGCGACTTCCCCGGTCTTTCGGTCACGCGGCTGGCGTCCGGCCTGCCGATGGGCGGCGACCTGGAGTTCGCCGACGAGCTGACGCTCGGCCGGGCCCTCTCCGGCCGCCGCGCGATGTAGTCACCGCAGTTTTATTGCTCGTGAGCGCTTTGGATCGCAATAGCAGTCCAAAGCACTCACGAGCTTTTTTTCATCTGTTCGGCGCTGCCCGGTCGGGTTGATGACCGGCCGCGAGCGGTACCGCCGGACGTGTCCGGTCGTCGCCAGAATCGGTCGCCCGAGGCCGGACTTTCCGCAGTTTTTACCGCTTTTCCCGGGTTTCTTGATCGTTCTTCCGGGCCTGCCGAGAGGCTTAGCACCCTCGCCCACCTGGGTGAATGCCTGATATATCGGATTTTCCTTAGGCGTCCCTAAGTAGTGGGATCGTAACCTCAGGTACCCCAATGGCCTTCTAATGCGAGTTAGTCTCACGGAACTCTGAGACCTGAGACACACCGAGGTGCTTCCATGAGTAGAGCTCCATCGCCGCGCCGCGGATCGAACGCGCGGCGTCGTGTCGTGACCACCGGCGTCGCCATCGTCGCGGCGACATCGCTGGCCGCGTGCGCGCAATCGCAGCGCGAGGCCGGCGGCGGTGAAGGCGGCACGTTCACCTTCGGTGCGGCAGGCGCTCCCGACGGGTTCGACCCCTTCTACGCCTCCGATGGCGAGACCTTCCGGGTCAGCCGCCAGATCGACGAGGGCCTGGTCGGATTCAAGCCGGGTTCGTCCGAGGTCGAGCCGGAGCTCGCGGAGAGCTGGGACCACAGCCCCGACGGCAAGTCCTGGACCTTCAAGCTCCGCCAGGGCGTGAAGTTCCACGACGGCACCGACTTCAACGCCGACGCGGTGTGCAAGAACTTCCAGCGCATGTACAGCCAGACCGGCGCCGGCCAGAATAACGCGCTGTCCTACTACTGGATCGAGAACTTCGGCGGGTTCTCCGACGGCAAGACGCCGTCGCTGTACCAGTCGTGCGACGCGCCCGACGCGACCACGGCCGTAGTGCACCTGACCCGCGCCACCTCGAAGTTCCCGGACATCCTCGGGCTGTCGGCGTTCAGCATGCAGTCGCCGACCGCGATGGACCAGTTCCAGGCCAACAACGTGCAGGCGCAGGGCGACAGCTTCGTGTTCTCGGAGTACTCCAGGTCGCACCCCACCGGCACCGGCCCGTTCAAGTTCGTCTCCTACGACGAGAGCAACGGCACCATCAAGCTGGCCCGCAACGACCAGTACTGGGGTGAGAAGGCGAAGGTCAACGAGCTGATCTTCCGCATCATCCCGGACGAGACGGTCCGCAAGCAGGAGCTCGAATCGGGCGCCATCGACGGCTACGACTACCCCAACGCCGCCGACCTCAAGGGCCTGCGCGACGCCGGGAACAACGTCCAGGTCCGCGACCCGTTCAACATCATGTACCTGGGCATCACCCAGAAGAACAACCCGGCGCTGCAGAACCTGAAGGTGCGCCAGGCGCTGGCCTACGCGGTGGACCGGGAGACGCTGGTCAAGGCCAACATGCCGGAAGGCGCCGAGGTGGCCACCCAGTTCTACCCGAATACGGTGGAAGGCTACGCCCCGGACGTCCAGCAGTACCCGCACGACCCGGCGAAGGCCAAGCAGCTGCTCGCCGAGGCCGGCGTGCCGAACCTGGCGGTCAACTTCTACTGGCCGACCGAGGTCACCCGGCCCTACATGCCGGACCCGGCGGGCATCTACAACGCCCTCGCCGAGGACCTGCGCGAGGCGGGCTTCACCGTCAACCCGGTGAGCAAGCCGTGGAACGGCGGCTACATCGACGACGTGGACAACGCCAAGGCCGACATCTTCCTGCTCGGCTGGACCGGCGACTACAACACCGCCGACAACTTCACCGGCACCTTCTTCGGCACGCCCACCAACCGCTTCTACACCGCCGGTGCGCCGTGGGGCGAGGAGCTGGCGACGCAGCTGAAGGCCGCCGACGGCGAGCCGGACGAGGCCAAGCGCAACCAGATGTACCAGGACATCAACCGGAAGCTGATGTCCGAGTACCTGCCCGCAGTCCCGCTGTCGCACTCGCCCGCGGCGATCGTGACCAGCCCGCGGGTGCAGGGTCTGCAGACCTCGCCGCTGACCGCCGAGGAGTTCGCGTCGGTGAGCGTCTCGGAGAAGTGAGTTGACGATTTCGCGCGAAACCGGCGCGGCTCCCGCACGGGGACCGTCGGTTTCGCGCGAAATCGCGTGCTCGCTGCCGGACTGACCAAACGGGGGTTTCGTGCTCCGCTTCACCATCCGACGACTCGCGCAGCTGGCGCTGGTCGTCGTCGTGCTGTCGATGCTCTTGTTCGCCTGGCTGCGGATGCTGCCCGGCGGGCCGGTGTCGGCGTTGCTGGGGGACCGCGCCACTCCCGAGGCGCGGGCCAAGCTGGAGGCCGATCTCGGCCTGGACCAGCCGATCTTCGTGCAGTACTGGCGTTTCCTGGGGCGCGCCGTCACCGGCGACTTCGGCACGTCGACCGGCGTGCAGCGCGGTTCGCCGGCGCTGGAGGTGTTCCTGACCCGCTTCCCGGCCACGCTGGAGCTGTCGATCCTGGCACTGCTGCTGGCGGTCGCGATCGGCATCCCGCTGGGCTACCTGGCGGCCCGCAAGCGCGGCAGCTGGCTGGACAACCTGAGCATCACCTGGTCGCTGATCGGTGTTGCCGTGCCGGTGTTCTTCCTGGCTTTCCTGCTGAAGTTCGTGTTCGCCATCCAGCTCGGCGCGCTGCCCGCCTCCGGCCGCCAGGACGTCGGGCTGAACGGGACGCGGGTGACCGGCTTCTACATCCTGGACGGGCTGCTGACCCGCGAGTTCGACGCCGCGTGGAACTCGTTCGTGCACCTGATCCTGCCGGCCATCGCGCTGTCCACCATCCCGTTCGCGGTGATCTTCCGGATAACCCGGGCAGCGGTGCTGGACGTGATGGACGAGGACTACGTGCGCACCGCGCGGGCGAAGGGCCTGGCGGGCATGGTGATCCGGCGCAGGCACATCCTGCACAACGCGATGCTGCCGGTGGTGACCACGATCGGCCTGCAGACCGGCGCGCTGCTGGCAGGGGCGGTGCTGACCGAGCGGGTGTTCAACATCGCCGGGGTCGGCCAGGCGGTGGCGATCGGGTTCCAGCGCAAGGACTTCCCGGTGCTGCAAGTGGTGATCCTGGCGTCCGCGATGGTGTACGTGCTGGTGAACCTGATAGTCGACCTCTCATATGCGGTGATCGACCCACGACTGCGGACACGGTGAGGTCATGGTGCTGAAAACGCAGCGCAAGGAACGGCTCGACGCGCTGGCGGAGACGGCGTCGGACGCCGGGGTGAGCCTGGCCGCGTCGGCGTGGCGGCGGCTGAGGCGCAACCCGGTGTTCGTGGTCGGCGCGGTGATCATCGCCGCGTTCGTGCTGCTGGCGCTGCTCGCGCCGCTGTTGGCCCCGCACGATCCGGCGCAACGCCTGCTGGAGCACCAGGTTTCCCGCGCGGAGAACACGATTCCGCCGCCGCAGGCGGGTTTCCCGCTGGGTGGCGACCAGTACGGCCGCGACCTGTTCTCCCGGCTGCTGCTGGGCTCCCAGCAGACGCTGCTGGTCGCCGTGCTGGCCACCGTGATCGGCCTCGGCGGCGGCCTGGTGCTCGGCCTGCTCGCCGGCGCGTTCGGCGGCTGGGTGGACTCGGTGGTCATGCGCGTCGCGGACGTGATGCTGTCGGTGCCGTCGCTGCTGCTGGCGGTGTCGATCGGCGCGTTGTTCGCGCAGCAGACGCAGTTCACCGTGATCCTGGCGGTGGCGATCGTGCAGGTGCCGATCTTCGGCCGGCTGCTGCGCGGCACGATGCTGGCGCAACGCGCCAGCGATCACGTGCTCGCGGCGCGGGCGCTCGGCGTGAAGGAGAGCGCGATCGTGTTCCGGCACATGCTGCCGAACGCGCTCGGCCCGGTCATCGTGCAGGCCACCCTGGTGCTGGCGGTGGCGATCATCGACGCGGCGGCGCTGTCCTTCCTGGGGCTGGGCGCGGCCGACGACTCGGTGCCGGAGTGGGGCCAGATGCTCGGCGGCGCGCAGAACATCATCGATTCGCATCCGCAGCTGGCGTTCTGGCCTGCGGGCTGCATCATCCTGGTCGCGCTCGGGTTCACGCTGGTCGGCGAATCCCTGCGGGACGCGCTTGACCCGAAGCGCCGGCGCTAGAGGTGGGGTAACGAATGGCACTGCTGGAAGTCCGCGACCTCTCGGTGGTGTTCGCCCGCAAGGGCGAGCCGCCGATGACCGCCGTGGACGGCATCTCCTTCGACGTCGAACCGGGCCGCACCGTCGGCCTGGTCGGCGAGTCCGGTTGCGGCAAGTCGGTCACCTCGCTGGCGATCATGGGGCTGCTGCCGAGCACCGGCGCCGAGGTGTCCGGGACGATCAACTTCGACGGCACCGACCTGCTGCAGCTGTCCGGGCGCGAGCTGGACCAGCGCCGCGGCAGCGACCTGAGCATGGTGTTCCAGGACCCGCTGACCTCGCTGAATCCGGTGGTGCCGATCGGCCTGCAGGTGTCCGAGGTCATCGAGCGGCACCGCGGGCTGCCCCGCAAGGAGGCGATGCCGGAGGCCGAGGACCTGCTGAAGCGGGTGGGCATCCCGGACCCGCGGCGGCGGTTGAAGGAGTACCCGCACCAGCTCTCCGGCGGCATGCGACAGCGCGCGCTGATCGCGATGGCGCTGGCCTGCAAGCCGCGGCTGCTCATCGCCGACGAGCCGACCACCGCGCTGGACGTGACGATCCAGGCGCAGATCCTGAGCCTGCTGGCGGAACTGGTCGCCGAGACCGACACCGCGCTGATCATGATCACGCACGACCTGGGCGTGGTGGCCGGGCTCTGCGACGAGGTGAACGTGCTCTACGCGGGCCGGGTGGTGGAGCGGGCCGCGCGGCACGAGCTGTTCGCCCGGCCGCGGCACCCCTACACGGCGGGCCTGCTGGCCTCGATCCCGCGGCTTGATTCGCCGCGCGGCCAGCGGCTGTCGCCGATCAAGGGCTCGATCAGCGACAACATCCCGTGGGACGCCGGGTGCGCGTTCTGCCCGCGCTGCCCGAACGCGCAGGACGTTTGCGAGCAGCAGACGCCGGACGTGAGCATCGACGTGGGCGCGCGGCTGCTGCGCTGCCACAACCCGGTGCGCGAGACGATGTCGAGCCCGGTGGAGGCGTCATGAGCGGCACTTCGCTCGTGAGCGCTCGTTCCGGTTCTTACCGGAGCCATCGCTCACGACCCGCAGGGCGCCGCGCAAGCCGATCGCACGAAATCGTGGAGTTGTCATGACGGAAACGCCGGAGAGCGGGGCGACCTCGGCGGCCGGGGACGCGCTCATCGACATCGACCAGATCAAGGTGCACTTCCCGATCAAGCGCGGCGTGGTGCTGGACCGCACGGTCGGCTACGTGTACGCCGTGGACGGGGTGTCACTGAGCATCCGACGCGGCGAAACCTACGGCCTGGTCGGGGAATCCGGTTGCGGCAAGTCGACGCTGGGGCGCGCGGTGCTGCGGCTGGAGAAGCCCACCGGGGGCAAGGTGGTGTTCGACGGCGTCGACCTGTCCGGCATGAAGGGCGAGCCGTTGCGCCGGATGCGCCGCCGGATGCAGATGGTCTTCCAGGACCCGCTGTCCTCTTTGGACCCTCGGCAGTCGGTGCAATCGCTGCTGGTCGAGGGCATGCGGGCGCACGGGATGGACAGCGACCGGGCGGGCACGGACAAGCGGCTGCGCGAGCTGCTGTCGGCCGTTGGCCTGCCGACGACGTCGCTGCGCAAGTACCCGCACGAGTTCTCCGGCGGCCAGCGGCAGCGCATCGGCATCGCCCGGGCGCTGTCGGTGGGGCCGGACCTGGTGGTGGCCGACGAGCCGGTGTCGGCGCTGGACGTCTCGGTGCAGGCCCAGGTGCTGAACCTGCTGGAGGACCTGCAGACCGAGTTCGGGCTGACGTACCTGGTGATCGCGCACGACCTGGCGGTGGTGCGGCACATCGCCGACCGGGTCGGGGTGATGTACCTGGGCGGCATCGTGGAGGAGTCCACATCGGACGATCTGTACGAGGAGCCGCTGCACCCGTACTCGAAGGCGCTGCTCTCGGCGGTGCCGGTGCCGGACCCGACGGTGGAGGACGACCGGGAGCAGATCCTGCTCTCCGGCGACCTGCCCTCGCCGGCCGCGCCGCCGTCCGGCTGCCGGTTCCACACCCGGTGCCCGTGGAGGCAGGCGACCCGTTGCGACACGGAGCGGCCGGAACTGCGCGAGCTCAAGCCGGGCCACCGGGTGGCGTGCCACTACGCGGAGGAGATCCGCGACGGCCGGCTGAAGCCCCACGAGGTGACGGCGGAGGCGGTGAACCCGGCGGACTTCGGCGACCTGGACATCACCTCGGCCCCGGCCTGAGCACGCCCATCGGCGATTCCGATGAGCCCGCCGGCTTCCGGTGCGGTGGCGCGGTCGTGAGCGGTAATGGCCGCTGGAGCGACCATCGCCGCTAACGACACCGGAAACCGGCGCGCTGATTTCGCGCGTTGTCCACCGCGCCCGGGGCCGGAGCCCTTAGGTTCACAAGATCGTCGGAGGCCGGTGGAACGGAGGCAGTGAGTGAGGTACAGCAGCGCGCCGCGATGCTCCGCGTGCGAGCACCGAGCGATCCTGGAGCGGGCGACCGCGGATCGCCTGGTGGCGGAGTCGGGCGAGATCCTGGTGACCTACGACTGCCCGGAGGGAAACGGGGTGCACCTCTGCAACCCGGACTTCGAGCGAGGCGAAGCGGTCCGCTGACCAGCCAGGGCCCGGCGCCGGAGGCTCCCAATTCCAGGCAAGATTGGGAGCCTGTCCGAGCTTGGCCGCGTCGCCGGTAGCCGGGCGGTGTCGTTGCGTCAGGTCGCGCGGAGCGGGGCGCTCGTTTCGACGGGTTCGGGTGGCGCCTCGGGGGCCGGTGGCTTTCGGCGGGCTAGCTTGATGCTTCCCATGAGCACTCCGCCCACCACCACGGCTCCTGCCGCGAGCTCGATCGGGTGCGGCTGCTCGCCCAGGATCAGCCATGCCGTCGTGAAGCCGACCACCGGCACCAGCAGCGAGAACGGCGCGACCAGGCTGGCCGGGTAGCGCCCCATCAGCGTCGTCCACAGGCCCGATCCGATGATCGTCGCCAGCAGCGACGTGTAGGCGAGCCCGGCGAGGGCGTACCAGCCGGTCGGCGAGTCGAACACCGTCGCCACCGCGTGCCAGCCCGCCGCTGGGCCTTCGACCGCCGCCGACAGCGCGAACATCGGCAGCGGCGGCACGATGGCGATCCACAGCGTCAGGTGCAGCGGGTTCGGCGCGTTCGCCTTCCGGGCGCACAGGTTGCCCAGCGCCCACGAGAACGCGCCGCAGAGCGTGATCAGCAGCGGCAGCAGAGTGGCGCTCTGGGCGCGGTGCCAGCCGATCACCACCATGCCGAGCACCGCGATGAGGATGCCGATGATCTGCACCGGCGTGATCCGCTCCCGCAGCAGCAGCGCGCCGAGCACCACGGTGAACGGCGCGGACGCCTGCTGCACCAGCGATGCCAGCCCGGTCGGCATCCCGATGTTCATCGCCGTGAACAGGAACGCGAACTGCAGGGCGCCGAAGAACAGCCCGTACCCGATCAGCCAGCGCCAAGGCACTCGCGGGCGCGGCACGAACAGCAGCACCGGCAGCAGCACGGCGAAGCGGAGTCCGGCGAAGAAGAACGGAGGGAAGTGGCCGAGCCCGTAGTCGAGCGCGATGAAGTTGGCACCCCAGAGCACGACGACCACCACGGCCAGGAAGCGGTCTCGCGAATTCACCATGCCAGCCTGCGGCCCGGCTCTGTGAAGAACAAGCAATACTATTTACAGCTAATGTGTACTATTCCTTCATGGATGTCCGCAGGCTGAGACTCCTGCGCGAACTCGCTGATCGCGGGACGGTCACCGCCGTCGCGAAGGCCCTGTCCTACACCCCGTCGGCGGTGTCGCAGCAGATCCGCGCGTTGCAGGCGCAGGTCGGCGTGCCGCTGACGGAACCGGCCGGGCGCGGGCTGCGCCTCACCGACGCCGGCCGGGCGCTCGCGGCCCGCGCCGACGAGGTGCTGGCCGCGCTGGACCGCGCCGAGGCCGAGCTGGACAGCTACCGGTCGACGCCGCGCGGCGTGGTGCGAGTCGCGTTCTTCCCGTCCGGCGCGTTGTTGTTGCTGCCCGGCTTGCTCCGGCGGATGGCGGCGCATCCCAAGGTGCGGTTGGAGTGCCGGGACGTCGACATGACGCCGCCGGAGGTGCTGAGCCTGACCGCCGACTTCGACCTGGTGGTGGCGCACCGGGACGACCAGGCGCCGCCGTTCGAGAGCACGCGCATGGAGATCACCCCGCTGCTGCGGGAGCCCCTGGACGTCGCGCTGCCGCCGGGCCACCCGCTCGCCGACCGGGAGCGCATCGAGCCGGCGGAGCTGGTCGGCGAGCCATGGCTGAGCGTGGACGTCGGCTTCCCGGTCGACGACGTGCTGCGCTCGCTGGCGGTCCGCACGGGCGTCCGGCCGGTGGTGGTGCAGCGGATCAACGACTTCCGCGTGACGGAGGCGCTGGTCGCCGACGGCCACGGCGTCGCGCTGCTCCCGAGGTACACAGTGGACACTCCGCGCCTGGTGATGCGCCCGCTGGCCGGAGTCCGCGCGGGCCGGAACATAGAGGTGGTGTCCCGGAAGGGAGCGATGGAACGCCCGGCGGTCCGCGCCGTGCTCGACGCGCTCCTCGCCGAGGCGGCCACGGTCACGGGCGCCTAGCGCAACGACGCCTCAGTGCGGCACGTGCCTGCAGGAACGCGAGATCCCCGGCTACTTCGGGGCGTGTTCCTGAGCCCAGCGGCAGATCGCCGCGACGTCCTCGGCGTGGGCCGGGAGGGTGTCGTCGACGATGCCGACGACGGGGATGTGGGCTTCGCGGGCCACATCGGGCGGGCGGTGCAGGAAACCCTTCTCGTGCACGCCCGTGCTGCCCCGCCCAGGCGTTCCTTCGGCGAGGTGGCCGGTGGTGCGGGCGTAGCGGGTGAGCACGCGGGGTTTGCGCAGGTCCCGGTCCGCGCCGTACCACTGCTGGCTCAGCGGGAAGATCGCCGTCAGCGCGTCCCACCAGCCCTCCGTGGCGAGCACCAGCCCGGGGTGGCGGCGGTACAGTTCGTCGGCCAGCCGGCGGTAGCCGTCGATCACCTCGTAGCGCGGATCGTTGAACCAGTAGCCCAGGGTGTCCAGGAACGCCGCGTCGACGCCGAAGTCCCGCACCATCGCCGAGATCGACTCCACCAGGTGGGCGCGGAACTCCGGCTCGCCGGGGTTGAGGAAGACCTGGTCGCCCTCGCCGACCCGGTCGCCGTCCCAGTCCGGCCGGTTCAGCAGTTCCACGTAGCGGTTGGTGTCGTTGCGCAGCACCGCCTGCTCCCACGCCGGGTACTCGACCACGTTCGCGCCGTGCCCGCCGTACATCGGCATCAGCCGCACGCCCAGCTGCCGAGCGGTGTGCGCGAGCGCGGCGAAGCCCTCGGCGCCGCCCAGGTCTTCGCCGGGCCGGTACCGCGGGTAGGCGTAGTAGTAGCGGCCTTCCCAGCCGGGCAGGTAGGCCAGCACGCGGCGCGGATCGATGTGCCGCGCGACGAACCGCAGCGCCTCGGCCATCTGCGCGAACGTGTTGAACACGTAGCCCGTCCAGTGCTGCCCGTGCAGCGTCACCACCAGTTCGGTCTGCCGCAGCCATTCCGGCACGTCCGGCCGGGACGACCACGGCACCAGGTTCTGCGCACCCTCCACAAAGGACAAGTGTTCGTCCAGGTCGGCGTCGGCGACGTGCCCGGTGGTGCCCAGCCGCAGCCGGATCGACGGCACCCGGCAGGTCGTCGAGCGCGCCGTGGCCGACGGTACGTGCACCAGCTCCGCGATCGGGCCCGGCGCGTACGGGGGCTGGTGGACGTGCAGGATCTTCCGCCGCACCAGCGGATCGCGGACGCTGAGCACCAGCCCGTTCGGTTCGTCCCCGGCCGCCACCCACGGCGTCGCCCAGTCCGAGCCCGGATATTCCAGCTGGAACCGCTGGCCGTTGACGCCGTGCGCCCAGCCGCGCCCGGTGTTCGGCGTCCACCAACCGGCCCGCAGCTGCTCCGGCGGCAGGCCGCGCAGCAGCAGCTTCACCGCCTTGATCGGCTCGTCGTGGCGGACCGTGATCGACCACTCCAGCACGCCGGCCGTGCGGGTCACCTCGATGTCGACCTCACCGGCCTCGACGGGCACCTGCTGCCCGAGCCGCGCGTACCGGTCGGCGTGCACGTGGATGCGGTCGCCTTCCCGGACGTGCGCCCGCTCGACGTCGATGCCGTAGCCGTTGGTCGTGGTGAACACCTGCAGTGCCCACTCCACGCCGGCGGCGCCGGGAACGGGGAAGTAGGGGTCGCGGGGGTCGAAGCTCAGATCGGTGTCGATGAGGGCCACGCCGGTGCCTCCGATTCCTCGGCGCCGCGCGACAGGTAGCCGGCGGCCTCGTCCAGCAGCGCTGCGAGGTCGTCGGTTTCGTCGGCAGTGAAGACGAGCGTGTCGCCCGGCGGCAGCACCACGGCGACCCGATCTCCGACGACCAGCACCGTCATGTTGCCCGAATCAACCGGTGTGGTGCACGGGATTCGCCAGCGGAGCTGCTCGGTCGGGTCCTCGGTCGGCCACATGTCCACCTCAACACGGCTGCACATCGGTGCCTGACTGAACCCCGATGGCAGCCCGACATCAAGTCCGGTAGACCGATCGAGTGATAGAGGCGTGCAGCGGCGGCTTCGATGCGGCAGTTGAGAGGCAGGGCGGGTTGTTGTGTTTGAAGCGGCGCAGCCGCTTAGCCCACCTACGCAACCGGCACCGCCGCGGGTTCTCAGAGGTCTTCTCGCGAGGACAGCCCCGACGCGTCGTATTGGGTCATACGTGTGTCGAGGATGGATCCCACAGCCGAGAAGGCCTCTGAGGTTCAGCTACCCGCACCGCCACGCAAGGTGAGCCTGGAATCAGGAAGAAGGAACAGGGGGAGGGGCCGGCGTCCCCGACGTTTCCCCCGTCTCCGGCCCGTCTCCCCCTGCCCCCGTGTTCCCCAGGGGCGTCGCCTGGCATCCCGCGACGTCATCAATGGTGCCGACTCGGAGGAATGCGCAATACCATCTTTGGTCGAGTGTGTTCACCGGACCGGACGCCGATTCTCGGATCAGCGAAATACGACTTCCGGTGTATTCAGGTCAGCGGTCCGGTGCCGCCGGATGGCTCAGCGAAGCCGTACTCGTGCCCCGCGACCTGGTACAACTCCGCGTAGCGGGCCAGCCGGTCGCGATCCAGCCGGACGCCGATGCCCGGCCGGTCCGGTAGGCGCAGCCGACCACCCGGATAGCGCAGCGGCCCGTCCTCGACCACGTCGTCGGCGAGCAGCCGGCCGTAGGACTGGTTGGCGCAGCGGAATCCCGGCGTGGCGGCGATCAGGTGGGCCGCTGCGCACGTCGCGACGCCGAGTTCGCCGAGGCTCTGCTTGACGATCGGGATGCCCGCGGCCTCGCAGATCCCGGCCGAGCGCTTCATGTTCAGCAGGCCGCCGTCCAGCACGTTGTCGGCCGAGATCGCGTCCGCCGCGCCCTGGCTGATCACGTTCAGCTGGTCGTACCGCGTCCGCGACGCCTCGTCGGCGAGCAGCGGCACGCCCGCGCGGGCGCGCAGCCGGGCCATCTCGGGCAGGTTCCGGCCGGAGACCGGCTGTTCGGCGAACTCGATGTCGTAGGGCTCCAGCGCGTGCAGGGCGCGGAGAGCCGCGGCGGGCGACCACGCCTCGTCGGCGTCGATCCGCAGCGCGGCGCCCGCGCCGATGCCGTCGCGGACCGCGGCGACCCGTGCGACGTCGGTGGCCTGGTCCGCGGCGCCGACCTTGATGTAGAAGCTCTCGAAGCCCGCCGCCGCGCCCCGCATGGCCTGCTCCCGCATCCACTCCGGCGGGCCCGCCGGGACGTAGTGCAGGTATTCGACCTCCTCGCGCAGCGGGCCGCCGAAGAGGTTGACCAGCGGTTGGTCGCAGGCCTTGCCGACGATGTCCCAGCAGGCCATGTCGATGGCGGCCGTCGCGGGGCCGGTGGTGCCCGCGTGGTGCCAGGTGCCGATGATGTCGATCAGCTTCGCGATGCGTTCGGTGCGGAACGGGTCCTCGCCGATGGCGAACCGCTCGGCCGAGTGCAGCGCGGCGAGCACGATCTCGGCCGACGGGTACGCCGGGGCCTCGCCGAGGCCGGTGATGCCTTCGTCGGTGTCGATCTCGATTAGCACGCTGACCAGGCCGCGGCGGCTGCCGGAGGCCCACCTCTCGGCGGTGTCGAACGGCACGGCGACCGGAATGCTGCGGATGCCGATTATGCGCAAAACGCCCTCCCCCCAGGGCTTCGCGAGCGGCACCGACCGCGGCCGCTCGCGACTGCTATGTGGTTACCGTCACATCAACCGCTGCGCTCCGCCAAAGATGCGTGCGCCTTCCGCGGTCGTCGACGACACCAATCCGGCCCCGGTACGTACCCTGGCCGATGGCGCCGGTCGTTTCGGCGACCGCGCGACGCGTTCTCGAACCGGAATGGACGTTCATGATCGAGTGGCTGGACACGATCCCACCCGGGGTGATCTACCTGGTGGTCGGACTGATCATCGGGCTGGAAAGCGTGGGGATCCCGCTGCCCGGCGAGATCATGCTCGTCAGCGCCGGAGTCGCGGCGTCGCAGGGCGTGGTCAATCCGCTCGTGCTCGGCATCGTCGCCGCGAGCGGCGCGATCATCGGTGACTCGGTCGGCTACGCGGTCGGCAAGCGCTACGGGCGCACGCTGCTGGGCTGGCTCGGTCGCAAGCTGCCGAAGCACTTCGGGCCGAAACCGGTGCGCCAAGCGGAGCGCGCGTTCGACCGCTACGGCGCGTGGGCGGTGTTCGGCGGCCGGTTCGTGGCGCTGCTGCGCATCCTCGCCGGTCCGCTGGCGGGCATCCTCGGCATGCCGTACCGCAAGTTCCTCATCGCGAACGCGACGGGCGGCATCGCGTGGGCGGGCACGGTGACGACGCTGGCCTACATCTTCGGCGTGGTGGCCGGGCAGTGGTTCCACCGCTTCTCGTGGGTGGCCCTCCTCGTCACCGTCGTCATCGGCTGGCTGATCGTGCACGTGGTGCGCCGCCGCGCGGAGAAGGACGACGAAGAAGAACTGGAAGAAACCGAGAATTCGGCAGAATCCGGCGAATCCGAGAAGGCTGAAGGCGCCGAACCCGAGACCGACGCCACGGTGCGCTGAGACGGCGATTTCGCGCGATTACGACTGGAACGAAAGCGGCCCGTCCGCCCCGACGATCGGGGCGAACGGGCCGCTTGCTTCTGCGGTCAGCGGGTGGCGCGGTTCACCGCGGATACCACCGCGCGCAGCATCGCGGTGATCGTCGAGGTGTCGACGCCGGCGCCCCAGAAGATCTCGTCGCCCACCGCGCACTCCAGGTAGGCCGCGGCGCGGGCGTCGTCACCGGCGGTCAGCGCGTGCTCGTGGTAGTCCATGACCCGCACGTCGTAGCCGATGCTGCTCAGCGCGTCGACGAAGGCCGAGACCGGGCCGTTGCCGGCGCCGGTGATCTCCTGCTCCTCGCCGTCCACGACCACGGTGGCGGTGATGGACTCGTTGCCGTTCTCGCCGGCCGCACGCTGCCGGACCAGCTTCAGCGGCGCGGTGGCCTCCAGGTATTCGCTGGAGAACGCCGACCACATCGCCGCCGGGCTGACCTCGCCGCCCTCGGAGTCGGTGTGCGCCTGCACCACCTTGGAGAACTCGATCTGCAGCTTGCGCGGCAGGTCCAGCTGGTGCTCGGTCTTCATCACGTAGGCGACGCCGCCCTTGCCGGACTGCGAGTTGACCCGGATCACGGCCTCGTAGGTGCGGCCCACGTCCTTCGGGTCGATCGGCAGGTACGGCACCTCCCACGGGTAGTCGTCCACCGAGGTGCCGGCCTGGTTCGCCGCGTCGCGCAGCGCGTCCAGGCCCTTGTTGATGGCGTCCTGGTGGCTGCCGGAGAAGGCCGTGTAGACCAGCTCGCCGCCCCACGGGTGCCGCTCCGGCACGGGCAGCTGGTTGCAGTGCTCGACGGTGCGCTTGACGTAGTCGATGTCGGAGAAGTCGATCTGCGGGTCGATGCCCTGGCTGAACAGGTTCATGCCCAGCGCCACCAGGTCGACGTTGCCGGTGCGCTCGCCGTTGCCGAACAGGCAGCCCTCGATGCGGTCCGCGCCTGCCTGGTAGCCCAGCTCGGCGGCGGCGATGCCGGTGCCGCGGTCGTTGTGCGGGTGCAGCGACAGGATCACCGAGTCGCGCCGGGCCAGGTTCCGGTGCATCCACTCGATGGAGTCGGCGTAGACGTTCGGGGTGGCCATCTCGACGGTGGCGGGCAGGTTCAGGATCACCGGCCGCTCCGGAGTGGGCTGCCAGATCTCGGTGACCGCGTCGCACACCTCGGCGGCGTAGGAGAGCTCGGTGCCGGTGTAGGACTCCGGCGAGTACTGGAAGCGGAAGTCGGTGTCGGCGTACTTGCCGGCCAGCTCGACGGTCATCTCGGCGGCCTGCGTGGCGATCTTCTTGATGCCTTCGCGCTCCTCGCGGAACACCACGCGGCGTTGCAGGATCGACGTCGAGTTGTAGATGTGCACGATCGCCTGCGGCGCGCCTTCCAGCGACTGGAAGGTCCGCTCGATCAGCTCGGGGCGGCACTGGGTGAGCACCTGGATGCGGACGTCTTCGGGGATCGCGCCGTCCTCGATGATCTCGCGGACGAAGTCGAAGTCGGTCTGGCTGGCGGCGGGGAAGCCGACCTCGATCTCCTTGAAGCCCATCTGCACCAGCAGGTCGAACATGCGGCGCTTGCGGGCCGGCGACATCGGGTCGATCAGCGCCTGGTTGCCGTCGCGCAGGTCGACCGCGCACCACAGCGGGGCCTTGGTGATCCGATTGTCCGGCCAGGTCCGGTCGGGCAGGGATACGTCCTCGACCAGCTCATGGAAGGGGCGGTAGCGGTGGTAGGGCATCGCGCTGCCCAGCTGCGCGTTCCACGGCTGCTGGTCGGCGGGGGCGGGCCGGGACGGCTTCCGAACCTTGCCGCCGAAGGGGACCTGCGAATCGGGCGTGTTGGTGCTCATGCGAATGGTTCTCCTGCTCGGTTACCGGGCCTGGACCGACGACCGGCGCGTTCGAACCCCGCGACGAGGGGCCGGTCTAGGAGACCCCGTCGCGGCTTCGAAGCAGGAGAACGCGAGCCACGGAACTAGGCTAACCGCAGTAGTGGCCCGAAATGCAAGCGCCCCTTCCACATCGTGGGAAGTGCCACGTCGCGATCTTCCCGCCCTAACGCGATCGAGTTCCGCCGCCGCGCCTGGCAGAGTGGTGGTGGATCAAGGGGAGAGGCGGTCGGATGGCGGCGAAGAAGGGGCGATCCGGGGTCGCGACGCTGATCAACGGTGCGGGTTTCCTGCTCGCCGCGATGCTGGTGCTGCACGTCTTGTTCGTGCTGACCGGCTTCCCGGCGGAGAACGGGTTGGCCCAGTCCGTGGCGCAGGCCGCCGAGCCGCTGGCGTTGTTCTTCCCCGGCTTGGTGCAGGCGCCGGGCGAGGCGTTGCAGGTGCTGCTCGATTACGGCCTGGCGGCGGTGTTCTGGGTGCTGGTGGGCGGGCTGCTGGCTCGGATGTTCGGCTGACCGCGCCGGCCGTGCCACACTGGAGATCGTGGCGGAAGACGTGAGCACGGATGCGCACGAAGGCGGCGTGCGCCGCGCTGACCTGCGGCGGGCTCGGGCTCGCGCGCTCGGCGTGCTCAGCAACGTGGTCCGCTGGGTCGGCAACGCGGGTGCCGCGCTGCTGGCGATCCACGCGGTGTTCGCCATCGGCGGCGCGAACCCGGACAACGGCATCACCAAGTTCGTGGCGTCCTGGGCGGAGCCGTTGGCGCTGGGCTTCGAGGACCTGTTCATGCCGGACGACCCGAAGCTCGCGGTGGCGATCAACTACGGGATCGCGGCCGTGTTCTGGCTGATCGCCACGGCGATGGCGGTCCGCATCCTCCGCGCCATCGCCTGACCGTCCACTTGGGGCTGAAGCGCCCCGGAGCTGAGCTTTCCGCAACGAATCCGGGCGCGTTCCTGCACTTCCGGGGCCGTGAGTCTTTTGGGTCGCTATAGAGCCTGTTTCCAAACTCGTCCTGCGTAGCGGTGTGGGTGGCGGCCCCCTGCGGGAGTCACCGCGGTCTTCTCGCTGTGGGATCCCCGACATCATGGATGCCAATTCACCACGTCGGGGCTGTCCTCGCTGGGAGAACCCCGGAGGGGTGGGCACCGTGAACCCGCGGCGGTGCCGGTTGCGCCAGGTGGGCTAAGCGGCTGCGCCGCTTCAAAGACAAAACGCCCGCGTTACCACATCCGCACGTCACCACATCCAAAACAGCCTCTATAGCAGCCCAAAAGACTCACGGGTCTTATCCAGCACCACGAGGCCGGATGTGATCGAGCCCAAGATGTGACGCCGGTGGCGTTCGGCGGTGCGACGGCGGCTCGGCGCGTGACAATCGGGTGCAACCCAATGCCGCTCGGCGTGGAGCGCGTGTCCCCGGTCACCGAAGGGATGTGCGTGTGACGACCCGAGCGCTCCCCAGAACCTTGTTGCCGCCGTGGCTGTTGCGGATGCTGCGCCCGGTGCCGATTCCGGCGGACTGGACGCGGGCGTGCGCGGCGAGCATCGGCGTGGGCGCTCCGCAGGTCGCCGGCCTGCTCACCGGCCGGATCGACGAGGCCGTCCTCGCGTCGGTCGGCGCGCTGTGCGCCAGCTTTTCCGACCTGACCGGCTCCTACGGATACCGGCTGCGCCGGGTGGGCCTGGCCGCGATCCTCGGCGCGCTCGGGTTCGCGGCCGGGGCCGCTGCGCCGGGCCCGTGGTGGGCGGCGGCGATCGTGCTCGCGGTCGCGGTGCCGTCGGTGCTTTCCAGCAGGATGGGCGATCTTTGGTCGTCCGGCGGCGCGCACATGCTGACGTTCTGCGTGGTGGCGACCGGCCAGCGCTCGACGTTGCCGCTCGGTGCGCAGGTCTGGTGGTTCTTCGCCGGTGAACTGCTGGTGCTCGCGATCATCGCCGCCACCTGGCCGTTCCGGGGCACGGCCCCGGCGCGCGGCGCGGTCGCGGCGATATTCGACGCGACGCTGCGCATGTTCGACGCCGAGTCGCCGATCGCCGCGCGGCAGAACCTGACGAAGGCGCTGGACAACGCGCACGACGTGCTCGTGGGCGGAGGCTCGATGTCGCGCAGCCGCGTGCGGGACCGCCTCTACCTCGTCTACACCTACGCCACGCCGATCGTCGAAGCATCGGTTTCCTTGGCGCACAGCGGAAAGCAGCCGCCGGAGCGGGCTCGCGAAGCGCTGCGCGAGCTGGCGCGCTGCATGCGAACCGGCGACCTCCCGCCGCCCTACCGGCCCGGCGCCGACGAATCGCCGCTCGTGCGCGCCCTGGACCAGGGCATCGCGGATCTGGTCGCCGCGTTCCGGCGGGCGAAGCTCCCGCAGGTTTCCGGCGATCACCGCGAGCGCTTCCAGCTGACCTTCGGTCGTTCCACCTGGGCGCAGGTATGCCGGATGCTGCTGTGCCTGGCGTTCGCGGAGGGGATCGGGCTGGCGGCGGGCATGGACGAGCCGTACTGGATCGCGCTGACGGTCGCGCTGGTGCTGAAGCCGAACTCGGGCTCGGTCTTCGCCCGCACCGTGCTGCGCGCGGTCGGCACCGTGATCGGCGTGCTCGTCGCGTTGGCGTTGATCACGCTCGTGCCGACCGGCTGGTGGCTGCTGCCGTTCATCGTCGCGCTGGCCGCCAAGCTGCCCGAGGCGCTCAGCAGGCACTACGGCCTGTTCAGCGCGGTCATGACGGCACTGGTCCTGCTGCAGATGAGCCAGAGCGCGCAGTTCTTCCCGGCGGCCCGGCTGGTGGACACGGTCGTCGGCTGCGCGATCGTCCTGGCCGGCGGCTTCCTGCTGCGGCCGTTGCATCGAGGACCGGCGCTGCCGAGCAGGTTCGCGGACTCGGTGGAAGCGGTCTCGGAGTACGTGTCCCAGTCGCTGGCCGGAGTCCGCCACGGCCGCCCGGCCCTCCGCCGCCGCACCTACCGTCAGCTGGCGGACCTCAGAGCGGCGCTCCAGCAGGAGCTGATGAACCCGACGACGGCGGCGGCGGCGGAGAGCTGGTGGCCGGCGGTGATCGTCCTGGAACGAGTGGTGGACGCGGCCACGGAGAAGGCGGTCCGCGACGATCCCCAAGACCTCCAAGAGGCCCAACGCCTGGTGTCGACGATGCGCACCACGACCCGCCAACTCCGCACCACCCCGATGTCCCCGGCGGAACTCCGCGACGAACTGGAGCGCATCCACACCGCAGTCGGATCCTGAGCGTTCCGGTTACCGGAGTGGCCGAATCCCGTTCACCCGCAACGCATTCGTGGAGTGGGCGAATTCGGTCGCAGGGCGGGCCGAGCGCTGATAGCTTGCGGTTGTGGATCTCTTTTCCCGCTCCTGGGCGGCGTTGCGCACGGCGGTCGCCGAACTCTCGGATGAAGACTTCGAGAAGCCGTCCGGCTGTGCCGGCTGGCTCGTGCGGGATCTGGTGTGCCACCTGGTCATCGACGCCCAGGACGTCCTGATCACCCTCGTGACCCCCGCCGAAGCGGAACCGACCCGCGACTCGGTGACCTACTGGGCCGTCTCCAATACGCCGCCGACCGGCGACGATCCGCTAGACGCGCTGATCGTCCGGCTGGCCGCCGCGTACGAGGAGCCGGGGCTGCTCAAGTTCCACCTCGACGACATCGGCTCAGCCGCCGGGCGCGCCGCCGAACTCGCCGACCCGACCCTCCGGGTCAGCACCCAGGACATGGTGCTCACCGCGGGCGACTACCTCTCCGCGTACGTCCTGGAGTGGACCCTGCATCACCTCGACCTGATCGCACATCTCCCGGACGCCGCGGAACCGCCTGCCGAGGGCCTCGCCCGGACCCGCGAGATCGTGGAGAAGATCGCCGGGACGGCGTTCCCCGCGTCGTTCTCCGACAAGGACGCGCTGCTGATCGGCACCGGGCGCCGTGTCCCGACCGACGCGGAGCGGGCCGAGCTGGGCGAGCTGGCCGCGAAGCTGCCGCTCGTCATCGGCTGATAAATCCACTGTAGACACGGATTGATGAGGTTGTCCGGTGTCCGTAGATGATGTGCGGGATGCGTACGGTCGGCGTGCGGAGGAGTACGTCGAATTGGCCTTTTCGGCGGAGGGCATGCCCGAGCTGGACCGGAAGCTGGTGTCCCGGTGGGCCGGTGAGGTATCCGGGAGCGTGATCGACGCCGGGTGCGGGCCGGGGCAGTGGACCGACTTCCTGCGCGGCCAGGGCTGCGACGTCGAGGGTGTGGATCTCGTGCCGCGCTTCGTCGACATCGCCCGGTCGCGGTTTCCCGCTGCTTCATACCGCGTCGCCGAGCTGGACGAGCTCGGCGTGCCCGATCGTTCGGTGGCCGGGATCCTGTCGTGGTACTCGATCATCCACACCGATCCTGAGAACGTGCCCCGCATTCTCGGCGAGTTCGCACGATGCCTGTGCGACGGCGGCAGCCTGCTGCTCGGCATGTTCGAAGGCACGCAGGTCGAGCCGTTCCCGCACGCCGTGACGACCGCCTACTTCTGGACGATCGAGGAGATGTCGCAGCGTCTCGTGGATGCGGGTTTCCGGGTGGAGGCGACCGAAAGTCGCGCCGATCCGGGCAAACGACCCCACGCCGCCATCGTTGCGCGGCGTGTACGCGCCGACCAGTAATCCCAGTGCGGCAGGCCTTGCTGACCAGGGCTCGGTGCGGGAGGAGGCTTCCCGTTTTTGCCTGAAATCGGGAAGCTCCGCGCCGGGTTGCTGCTCCGCGGTGCGGCCTACCCGACTTCGTGGAGGGCCGCGTGGAGCTGTTCCGTCGCTTCCCAGACGTCCACGTAGCGGAGCCAGGACGGGGCGAAGCTCAGCCTGAGCAGGTCGCCTTCGGCGTAATCCACCAGCACGTCGCGGTCGTACAGCGCTTCCGCGATTCGCTGGGCCCTGTCGTGTCGCAGGCTGATCTGCGCGCCGCGGCACAGCCCTTCACGCACCGGCACGACTTCGATCTGCGCATCAGCGCAGAAGCGGTCCAGCCCCATCAGGAAGAATTCCACCAGTCGCGCCGTCTTCGCAGCGAGCGCCGCCGGCGCCACACCATCCACAATGGACAGGCCCGATCGAAGTTCGGCGACCGACAGGGAGCCCGCGAACCCGTCGCCCAGCGAGTGCAGCGCGCCCGCCGCGGTGCAGAAGGCCTTCGGGGCTTCGTCGCGGTGCCGGTCGGCGACGAAGCAGTAGGCGGGCGCGCCCGAGCCGCCGCCGAGGTATCGGTCGCCGCTGCCGATGGCGAAATCCACGTCCCAGCCGTGCAGATCCACTTCCAGCGCGCCCGCAGAGCCGCTGAGTTCCCACAGCGCCAGCGCGCCCACCCGGTGGATTTCGGCCGTGATGGCGGCCGCGTCGCGCACGCCTCCGGTTCGCGCGTCGGTGTGCGACACGGCGACCACCGCGACCTGGTCCGCCGGCAACTCCGCCAGTTCGTCGCTGCTGCCGACCAGGTGCAGCCGGCCGCCGATGAAGTCGGCTGCCGAGCGGGCCAGCAGGCAGTCGGCGGGGAAGGAGTCCCGGCCCACCGCGATGATCGGTCGCCCCGGGCGCAGCCGCGCCGCCGCGAGCAGCGCCTTGAACAGGCTTATCGATGCGGTCTCGACGACGGTGATCTCGCCGGCCGCTGCGCCGATCAGCGGCGCGAGCGCCGCCGCCGCGAGCCGCGCTTCGCCGCGCCAGTCGGATTCGCCGCAGTTGTGGCCGGTGTAGGGCTCCCGGTGGTGTTCGACGAACCGGCGCAGCCGGGCGGGTGTGGTGCGCGGCAGCGGGCCGCCGCTGCTGCCGTCGAGGTGGATCAGGCCGGGCGGTAGGTCGTAGCGGATGCGCAGGTCGGCTAGTGGGTCGGTCCGATCGAGCGCCTGTGCCGTCGGCCTGGTGGTGGTCCACACGAGTGAAGTCTTACCGCATCACCGCACGGTACGTAACGGGTGAAGCGTTCAGCAGCCGAACATCAGTGGAAACCGTGGTGCCCCCGGCGCAGCGCCCTGCGCCGTTCAGTCGGCTGCGGCCGTGGTCTTGCCGATCACGAGCTCGACCGGCACAGATTGGTGCCGGGGCTCCGGCGGCCGCCCGTCGACCACGCCGAGCAGCGTGCGCACCGCCGACGCACCGGCGTCCTCGGCCGGAACGTGCAGTGTCGTGGCTTCCGGCACGGCGAGGCCGAACTCCGCGAGATCGTCGGCGCAGCAAACGCTGAGCTGTTCCGGAACCCGCACGCCGAGCGTGGCCAGCCGGTACATCAGCCCCAGGAACAGCGCGCTGTTGTAGGCGACGGCGGCGGTGCACCCGCTCGCCACCAGCTCGTCGGCGATCCGGTTACCCGCTTCGAAAGTCGGTGGCAGCGGGCCGAATGCGACGATCTCGTGCCCCGAGCCGTTGCGCAGGCCGTCCAGCCGGCGCGGGTCCGTCCACGAGCCGCGCGGCCCGCCGAGGTAGGCGATGCGGCGGTGGCCGAGCCCGGCGAGGTGCGCGCCCATCTCGTGCAACCCGCCCGGCGTGTCGATGACGACCGACGGCACGCCGCGCATCCGCCGGTCGACCAGCACCATCGGCACGTCCGGGAGGTTGAACAGCGAGGCCGGGCCGCGCGGGGCGATGGCCACGAAGCCGTCGACCCGGTCGCGCAGCCGGTCGATCAGCGTTCGTTCCCGCTCCGGCGATTCGTCGCTCACCACGACCAGCAGGTCGTTGCCGGCCTCCTCGGCGGTGCGCTGCGCGCCCGCGATGATCGTCGCGTAGAACGGGTTCGTCAGGTCCGGGACGATCATGGCCAGCAGCCTGCTGCGCCCGGTGGCCAGCGCCTGGGCCGACGGGTGGTAGCGGAAGCCGAGCTCGATCGCCGCGTCGCGAACCCGCTGCCGGGTTCGCTCCGCGACCATCTCCGGCCGCACCAGCGCGCGCGACGCGGTCGCCACCGACACCCCGGCCTTGCGGGCCACGTCGGCCAGCCGCGCCATCGCGTCCTCCCTCACGTTTTCTTTGACACCTTCATACCGCGCCGCTTATCGTCCCTGCAATCGCTTGCAATGCAAGCGCTTGCATCTTTAACCAGGGGAGTTACCGCCGATGGCCGACGTGAGATCGGGATCGAAGCTGGACGGCTGGTTCCGGTTGTCCGAACGCGGCAGCTCGGTGCGCACCGAACTGCTGGCCGGGCTGAGCATGTTCTTCGCGTCGGCCTACGCCGTGGTGGTGATCCCCGGCATGCTCGCCAAGGCCGGCGTGCCGCACGCCGCGGCCACCACCGGCACGATCCTGACGATCGTGCTGGCCACCGCCGCGGTCGGCTTCTTCGCCAACATGCCGTTCGTGCTGGCGCCCGGGCTCGGCGGAACCGCGCTGGTCGGGGCGACCCTGGTGCAGCAGCAGCACGTGCCGTACCCGGTCGCGATGGGCATGGTGTTCTGGTCCGGCGTGGTGATCCTCGCGCTGTCGCTGCTCGGGCTGCGCGGGCTGCTCGCCAAGGTCATCCCGCAGAACATCCGGCTGGCCATCGGCACCGGCATCGGGCTGTTCATCGCCTACGTCGGCTTCAAGCTCTCCGGCATGCTCGAACCGGGCAAGGGCGGGCTCGAACTCGGCGACCTCAGCTCGCCGGAGCCGCTGCTCGCGCTCGGCGGCATCGTGCTGGTCGCCGCGTTGCAGGCGCGCAAGGTGCCTGGCGCGTTCGTCATCGGCATCGTGGCGCTGACCCTGATCGGCATCCCGCTGGGCGTCACGGAGCTGCCGGACCACTGGTTCCAGGCCCCGGCCGGCCTCGGCCCGATCGCGTTCCACATCGACATCTGGGGCGCCCTGCGGCCGGAGTACCTGCAGTACCTGTTCGCGTTCTTCGCCTCGGAGCTGTTCTCCGCGACCGGCGTCGTCCTGGCGGTGACCGAGCGGATCGGGCTGACCGAGCGCGAGGGCCAGAAGTCGAACATCAACCGGACGTTCCTGGTCGACTCGGTCGCGATCACCGGCGGCTCGATGTTCGGCGCCCCGTCGGTGACCACCTACGCGGAGTCCGCGGCCGGGTCCGACGCGGGCGGCCGCACGGGGCTTACCTCGCTGACGACGGCGGGCCTGTTCCTGGTGCTGCTGCTGTTCACGCCGTTCGCGACGATGATCCCGTCGGCGGCGACCGCACCGGTGCTGGTCGTGGTCGGGCTGAGCATGATGCGCGGCTTCAAGAAGGTCGACATGACCGACCTGACCGAGGCGATCCCGGCCGGGCTGCTGGTGGCGTGCACGATCTTCTGGGGCAACTTCGGCAACGGCATCGCGGCCGCGCTGACGTCGTACGTGCTGATCAAGGTGGTGGCGGGCAAGTTCCGCGACATCCACATCGGCATGTGGATCATGCTGCCGATCCTTGTGTTCTTCTTCATCACTTCCGCGCACTAGCGAACGGGGCCGCCGGGCTCGTGAGCGTTAATACCGGTAAGAACCGGATTGAGCGCTCACGACCGTCCCGGCCCCGGCGAGACTCGAGGAGCCTGGCGTGACCGACCTGCGGATCACCGGTGGACGCGTGGTTTCCACGTTCACCGGCGAGATCTTCGAAGCCGACGTGCTGGTGACCGGCGAGGTGATCAGCGGCGTCGTGCCGCCCGGCGCCGGCCCGGCCGCCGCCGAGGTGATCGAAGCCGGCGGCAGGCTGATCGTGCCGGGCTTCATCGACGCCCACATGCACGTCGAGAGCTCGTTCGCGACGCCCGCAGCCTTCGCCCGGCTGACGCTGCCGCGCGGCACCACGACGGTGCTCGCCGATCCGCACGAGATCGTCAACGTCGCGGGCAAGGCCGCGATGCGCTGGATGATCGAGGACGGCAAGCGCAGCCCGCAGACCCAGCTCTGGGGCGTGCCGTCGTGCGTGCCCGCGCTGGCGGGCATGGAGTACTCGGGCGCGCACCTGGATCCCGAGGACATCGACGAACTCCTCGGCTGGGACGGCGTTTCCGCCCTCGCCGAGGTGATGGACTACCGGGCCGTGGTGGCCGGCGACCAGCGGATGCACGACATCGTCCGGGTCGCGCGCGAGCGCGGCACCATCCTCGACGGGCACTGCCCGAACCTCTCCGGCGAGGAGCTCAGCAAGTACCTGGCCACCGGCATCGACTCCGACCACACCAAGAACAGCCCCGAGGTCGCGGTCGAGAAGGCGCGCCTGGGCATGACGGTGATGCTGCAGGAGAAGTGCCTGCTCCCGGAGGTCGTGTCGGCGTTGACGGCGCTGCCGCAACTGCCGCCGCTGTGCCTGGTGACCGACGACCTGGCGGCCGACCACATCGCGGCGAAGGGCCATCTGGACCACATTGGACGGACGGCGGTCGCGGCCGGCCTGTCGCCGCTGGACGCCCTGCGCGCGCTGACCTGGAACCCGGCCCAGCGCCTCCGCAAGTTCGACCGGGGCGTGGTCGCGCCGTCGAAGCGCGCTGACCTGCTGCTGCTCGACGGCGAGCTGGCCGACTTCGCGGTGCACACGGTGATCGCCGGCGGCACGGTGGTGGCCCGCGGCGGCGAAGCGACCTACCCCGCGCCGGACGTCACCGACCACCCCTTCGCCGGTTCCGTGCACATCGACGAGATCGAGCAGGACGAGTTCCGCTGGCGGCTCGACCTGCCGGATGGGCAGCACGAATTCCGCGCCCTGCGGGTGAATCCGGTCGACACCTACACCGAAGCGGCCGAAGTGCGGCTCGACGTGGTCGACGGCGAAGTGCAGTGGGAAGGCAACGTCGCGCTGCTCCGGGTGCGAAACCGCCACGGGCGCACCAACACCTCATGCGTGCCGGTCATCGGCATGTCCCTCGGCGACGGAGCCCTGACCACCACGTATGCCCACGACAGCCACAACTTCGTGACCCTCGGAACGACGCGGCGAGCCATGCGAGCCACCGCGGAAGCGGTGCTGGCCGACGACGGCGGCGTCGCGGTCGCCCACGCCGGAGGCGTGGCGGCGCGACTGCCCCTGGCCGTCGGAGGCGTCATGTCGGCGGAGCCGACTGCGGAGATCGTGGCGGGCAGCCGCCGAGTGCGCGAAGCGCTCGAGGCTTGGGGTTGGCGGCACGCGAACCCGTTCATGAGCGTCTCGACGCTGACCCTCGCGGTCTCGCCGAGCGTCAAGATCACCGACCTGGGCTTGGTCGACGTCCTGGCCCGCGACTGGACTCCGCAGGTCCTCGACTGCTGCCACTGACGCGTCTTCCAGCTGAAGGGCAGCTGGAGGCGCCTGACCTTCACTCATCGCCGGATCGGGCCGCCGCGTTGGCTCGGTCGATCGCGATCATGTGCTTCTCCGCCCATTCCCGGAGCGCGGCGAGCGGCACTTCCAGCGACCGGCCCAGCTCGGTGAGCCGGTAGTGCACCTTCGGCGGCACGGTCGGTTCCACGCGGCGGGCGACCAGGCCGTCGCGGGTGAGGCTCTGCAGCGTCGCGGACAGCATCTTCTGCGAGACGCCGGGCATTCGCCGCTGCAGCTCGGCGAAGCGCACCTCTTCGGGATCCGCGTCGGCGAGGACCTTGACCGCCATCGACGTCCACTTCGTGCCGATCCGGTCCAGCAGCCTGCGGGTGGGGCAGTCGGGATCGAAGAGATCGCCGTGCCTGCCCTTCGGGGCGGTCACCTGGAGCTCACCACCTGTCGCGGAAGTGCCGTCTTGGCACCTCCAGAGCCGTTACCTATGGTTTTGTAGTAACCAATGGTAACCACAACTGGAGGTACCGTGCCCGACGCTGCCCGGGTCCGGGTCAACGGCATCGACGTCAACGTGGCGATCGCCGGCGAGGGGCCCGCTGTTCTGCTGCTGCACGGCTTTCCGCACACCTGGAGGCTCTGGTCCGAGGTGATCCCGCAGCTGGCGCGCCACCACCGCGTCATCGCCCCGGACCTGCGAGGGCTTGGCGCCAGCACGAGAGCGGCCGACGGCTACGACGCGGGCACGCTCGCCGCGGACACCGAGGCGCTGCTCGACGCGCTGGGGGAGCAGACGGCGGCAGTGGTCGGCATCGACGCGGGAACGCCACCCGCTTTCCTGCTGGCCATGCGGCGACCCGAACGGATTCGGCGGCTCGTGGTCATGGAGTCGTTGCTGGGCACGCTGCCCGGCGCCGAGGACTTCCTCGATGGCGGCCCGCCGTGGTGGTTCGGCTTCCACGCGGTGCCCGGGCTCGCCGAAACCGTCCTGGTAGGGCACGAGGCGGAGTACGTCGACTGGTTCCTCACCACGGGCACTCGCGGCCACGGCATACCGCAGGAGATCCGGGACGAGTTCGTCGCCGCCTACACGGGAAGCGAAGCCTTGCGCTGCGCGTTTTCGATCTACCGCGCCATGCCCACCAGCGCGCGCCAGATCCGCGAAGCCGTCGCGGCGGCGAGACTTACCGTGCCCACCATGGCGATCGGTGCGCATCCGGTCGGCAACGCCCTCGAATGCCAGCTGCGCCCGATCGCCGATGATCTAGTGGCGCATCTCGTCGAGGACTGCGGGCACATCATCCCGCTGGACCGTCCCCAAGCCCTGGCGTCGCTCCTGGTCCCCTTCTTGGGTCGCGTTTAGGCTGGTCAGCGGCCCGTTCAAAAAAGTTGGAGAAAGTTCGTGCCCGGATGTCGAGGATCTGTCACGCGCTCCGACTGGAGGGTGACAGCGCGCCGGAGGGGCGCGCGGGACGGGAAGGACACCGGAGATGAAGTACGTCGCGATGATCTACGGCAACCAGGCCAAGTGGGACTCCTACCCGGCCGAGAAGTGGCCCGAGGCGATCGCGAAGCAGGACGCGTTCAACAAGAAGTACCGCGAGACCGGCGAGCTGATCGGCGCCTACGGCCTCGCCGACGCGGCCAACGCCCAGCTCATCCGCCGCAAGGACGGCGCCCCGGTGGTCACCGACGGCCCGTACCTGGAGACCAAGGAGTACCTCGCCAGCTTCTACCTGCTCGATTGCGAATCCCTGGAGCGGGCGCAGGAGATCGCCGCCGACATGCCGTTCGCCGACGCGGAGCCGGTCGAGCTGTGGCCGGTGCTGCACGAGGCCGCGGGGGACATGTGAGCCACGGTGTTGAGGACCTGCTGCGCGAACTCGCGCCGCAGGTCCTCGGCGCACTTGTCCGCCGGTACGGCGTCTTCGACTCGTGCGAGGACGCCGTGCAGGAGGCACTGATCGCGGCGGCCCTGCAGTGGCCGGACAAGGGCGTGCCGGAGAATCCGCGGGGCTGGCTGGTCACCGTCGCCTCGCGAAAGCTGGTCGACCAGATCCGCAGCGACGCAGCACGTCGGCGCCGCGAGGACACCCTGGCCACGCCTCAGTCCGCGCTGCTCAGCAACGCCGCCGACAGCACACCGGAAGCCGACCAGGACGATTCCCTGGCCCTGCTGTTCATGTGCTGCAATCCCGCGCTGTCCTCGGCGAGCCGGATCGCGTTGACGTTGCGCGCGGTCGGGGGTCTCACCACAGCGCAGATCGCAGCCGCATTCCTGGTGCCAGAGGCGACCTTGGCGCAGCGCATCAGCCGCGCCAAGCAGGGCATCACCGGCGCGGCCCTCGCGATGCCGGAGGGAGCCGGCCACACCGAGCGGCTGGGCGAGGTCCGGCACGTGCTGTACCTGATCTTCAACGAGGGCTACACCAGCACGAACGGAGCCGATCTGACGGCGCCGGAGCTGTCGACCGAGGCAATCCGCCTGACCGGGCTGCTGCACCGCCTGGTTCCGGACGACACGGAAACGGCGGGGCTTCTCGCCTTGATGCTGCTCACCGACGCACGCCGTCCCGCGCGCACCGGCGCGCACGGCGAGCTGGTGCCGCTGGCGGAACAGGATCGAGGCCGCTGGAATCACCGGCTCATCGCGGAAGGCATCGAGCTGATCAGCCGAACCCTGCCGCGAGGTCAGGTCGGCCCGTACCAGCTCCAAGCGGCCATCGCCGCGGTTCACGACGAGGCCGAGGACACGGAAAGCACGGACTGGCCGCAAATCCTGGCCCTGTACGAACTCCTCGAACAAACCGGGCCGAACCCGATGGTGACGCTCAACCGCGCAGTCGCTGTCGCAATGGTCCACGGCCCGTCGGCTGGACTCGAACTCCTGACGACGCTGGAGTCCGACAAGCGGATCGCCCGCCACCACCGCCTTTTCGCCACCCGAGCCCACCTACTGGAACTCCTCGGCGAGCACGCCACGGCCGCAGAGGCGTTCCGCGAAGCGGCCCGCCGAACCACGAGCGCACCCGAACGCCGACACCTCACCTCTCGCGCCCACCGCCTGGACCCGTGAGTACTTTTTGCTGCTATAGCGACAAAAAGTACACACGGGCCAACCGGCACCGCCCCGATTCGCCCTGGTCGGCTAAGGCCGTGTTTTAGGTAGCGGGTGAGTCTTGGGCGGATAGTTCTTCGGCCAGTTCCATACAGCGCAGGCGGGCTGGGGAGAAGTCGTAGGGCATCTTGCCGGTGGCTTCGAACACGCTCATGGAGTCAGCCTCCCGCCTGCCAGAGCTGAGGTCGGCCTCGTCCTCGCCGTCATCGGCGGTAGCAGGGTGCAAAGTGTCCCAGGCGTCG